>CABRZK010000334.1 GCA_902475415.1 uncultured Eubacterium sp. | reverse complement strand
TCTGTATTGCTGGTGGAAGCACTGGGAGGACTTGGAGGCAGTGCAGTGAACGGGCTTGTGCTGCCAATGATGAGTGTGCACATGAAGGAAGAACCCAGATGTTCCTATCTGCATCAGGATATGATGAAGCATCTGGAAGCATATCTGCCGGACAGAATCAATGAAAACAGCTTTGATCCGCTGATCCTGGGAGCAGTTTTGGAGCAGATGTGTACAGAAAATGGGGTAGATATTCTGCTGGATGCCGTTTTATGCGATGTGGCGACAGACGGAGGAGCTATTCGCGATATTGCGGTGATGTGTCAGGGCGGAATCCGCAGAATCAGCGGCAAGGTATTTAGCGATTGTACGGGAGATGGAATTCTATCCGTTCTGGCAGGAGCAGAATATGAAGCCGGGGCGCCTGAAAGTAAGATCAATCAGCCGATGTCTTTACGTTATCTGCTGGGCGGTGTGGATAAAAAGAAACTGGGACAGTTCTTTGACAGCTTAAAGGATCCAAACACAGCACAGTCCGGAAAGGATGGAAAGAATCTGTATGCAGATGTGACCAATAAGCGGGTCAGCGGTCTGACTCCATTTTTTGAAAAGGCGATCGAAGCAGGTGAGCTCGTTTATGAGGATATGGTTTACTGGCAGCTGTTCGATGTTCCGGGAAGAACAGACGGAGTGGCACTCAACAATCCGGAATTTTTTGAATATACGGATGCCTGTGATCCAAAACAATTGACGCAGATCCATCTGAAGGGAAAGCAGGTCATCTTAAGACAGCTTAACTTTTATAAAAAATATTTTCCCGGATGTGAAAATGCCTATGTTTCCAATATTTCTGCTATGGTCAGTGTACGGGAGAGTCGCCGGATTCTGGGTGAATATGAGCTGACCGGCGAGGACCTGCTGGAACAAAAAAAGTTCGAGGATGCCATCAGCCAGGCAAATTATCCGGTAGATGTGCATGGTATGAAGGAGCTGTATCGGGATGACAGACCCCATGGAGATACAAATAAACCGTGGTATGAAATTCCCTTCCGATGTCTGGTGGTGAAAGGGTTTGACAATTTGTTGACTGCGGGACGATGTATCAGCTCGGATTTTATTGCGCAATCTGCAGTTCGGATCCAGATCTGCTGTCACAGTACAGGAGAAGCAGCCGGTATTGCAGCTGCCATGTCGATTCAAAACGCTGTTTCTGTCAAAAAAATAAAGGGACAGGAAGTACGGGCAAGAATGCAGGAGCTTGGAGCAGCTTTTGTGTGATGCCTTGATTCATTGAAAATGCAAATAGGAGGAACTGAAAATGAAAAAAGTGATGGTTGGAATTATCGGCTGCGGAACAATTGCCAATAGTGCACATATTCCGGCATATTTAAAAAATGAGGACGTAGAGATCAAATATTTCTGCGATATTATTCCGGAGCGCGCAAAGGCAGCAGTAGAAAAATATGGCTGCGGCATTGCAGTGGAGGATTATCATAGGGTATTGGAAGATCCGGAAGTGGAAGCAATCTCTGTTTGTACGCCCAATCGGATGCATACAATTATTGCGATCGACGCGATGCGTGCGGGCAAGCATGTACTCTGTGAAAAGCCTGCAGCAAGAACCTATCCGGAAGCGTTGGAAATGCAGAAGGTACAGCATGAAACGGGAATGACCTTGAATATCGGCGTCGTGAACCGGTTTAACGATATGGTAAACTTGATTCGGGAGTATATTCAGGACGGACGTTTGGGCGAGGTATATCATGTTTATCTGAGTTTTCGTGCATTTCGTTCGATTCCGGGACTTGGCGGTGCGTTTACAACGAAAGAAATTGCAGGCGGTGGTTCTTTGATTGACTGGGGTGTACATTATCTCGATCTTGTCATGTATTGTTTAAATGATCCCAAGCCCCTTACGGTGTCCGGCGAAACATTTTGCAAGCTCGGGAAAAATATGGAAGGTTATGTGTACCGGGATATGTGGGCTGGTCCTCCGAAGTATGACGGTGTTTATGATGTGGATGATTCTGTGACGGCGCTGGTTCGGACAGAAGGCCCGGTCTTTACCGTACACGGTGCATGGGCGCAGAACATTGACGAGAATGAACAGTTTATAGACTTTATGGGTGATAAGGGCGGTATTCGGCTGACGTATGGAGGAGAGTTCACCCTTTACACGACAGAACACGGAGCATTAGTCAAATATGTACCGGAAGCAAAGACCAGAAATATGTTTGAAACGGAAATCAATTCGTTTGTGCGCTGTATCCGTACCGGGGAAAAGCTGCCGTCCCACATTGACACAGCAGTGCTTACCTCCAGGATTATGCAGGCGATTTATGATTCCGCTGCAACACACAGGGAAGTAGTGCTGGAGTCATAAAATTCGGACGGCAGTGGAGTTTTTACAGAAGCTGATATTCTTTATAAATTATATAAGGAAATGTAAGAAGCGAAAAGAGAAAAAGCTTTTTTTGAAAGTAGTTTCATAAATTAAATCCTTTCGTTTGCCATAGGCTCCTCCCACTACCTTCAGGTGGTGGGAGGAGCCTTGTGAATCTTTCGCCATTAACCCTGACTTTCAATATACTTTTGTATAGTCGCTGACGATACTTCTCCAATACTGCAAGCAAAGTATCCGTCTGAC
>CABRZK010000333.1 GCA_902475415.1 uncultured Eubacterium sp. | reverse complement strand
ATAAATTTACATAGCTACATTTCTATAACTTGTTTCACAAACTGCTCAAAGTAGCCCGCATCAAACACTTCACTTTCCAAACATTTACCTGGTGCATATTCTTTATTTCCTTACCAAAACTGCTCATATAAACTTGGTAAAATACCTTTCGTCACCGTTAACACGATCATCTCAAGAATTTCTTTCTCCGATGTCTGTGAACTTTCCAATTGCCACCATTTCACCGCTGTGAGAATATTAGATGCAATGATCTGGCTGAAATAGACTGCTTTCTTTTCACTGTTGGGATGAATATGATAGTTTTCACAAAGTTCCTCAAATAATGCATGGCTGTAAATCATATGCATTTCATCAAAAATATTAACAGGAAGCGTCTGCCGCGCCATCATTTTCAAAATCGCTTTCTTCTGTTCAAAAAAATGAAGGATTGGCGAAAAATACGAAATATAATTTTCTTTTTTTCCATTTAAAGCTATAAATCCCGGATTTATTGCCTTTTGGAACTGGACAAGCAATTCATCCGCTATCTTTTGAATGAGATCATATTTATCCTCATAATTTCTGTAAAACGTAGAGCGATTAATCTGACATTCCTGGATCAGCTGCTTGATAGTAATATCCTGAAAACGACACTGTTCCAACAGTCTGATAAATGTCATCTGGATATTTTGTCTGGTCTTTGTTACTCTTAAATCTTCGCTCATATCTCTCCTCTGCAACATTTTACCTTTAAAAGTTGCATATGCAATTTTTTCTCAACAACTGTTTCTTGTTTAATTTTTCACATTTTATTACAATTCATTATATCAAAAATTTACGTGAAAGGAAAAGATAATATGGAAAACAAGTATTATCCACATTTATTTCAAAAAGGAACTGTTGGCGGTGTTGTCCTGAAAAACCGAATTGTTCGCAACTCTATGGGAACTTATCTTGGAAATCCTGACGGAACCGTAACCGACCGTCAGATCAAAGCTTATGCCCAGGCGGCAGATGGCGGTGCCGGACTTATCTTTATGGATAACGCAGTCCCGGTTCCAATGGTATCCTGCGGCTTACGGGCAGACAAGGACGAATTCATCGCAGGTCTTACCCTTCTTGCTGAAACAGTAAAAGAACATGGGGCCGTTCCCGGCATTCAGCTGGCTCATCCGGGCCGAGATGCTGCTTTTGTCGGCAGCGCAGATGTCATTGGTGCATCTGAAATCACTTTTGAGCCATGGTATGAAATGGGCTATAAGATGCCAAGAGCCCTGACAATAGAAGAAATTCATGATCTGGTTGAACGTTTCGGTGACGCCGCAGTACGATGTAAAAAAGCTGGTTTTGAAATTATCGAAATCCACGGTGCTGCCGGATGTATTCCGACCAATTTCCTGTCTCCCCACGATAATAAACGTACTGATATGTATGGTGGCTCTCTGCACAACCGCATGCGTCTGCTCCTGGAAATCGTCAGAAACATCAAAAAGAAATGCGGTCCAAATTTCCCGGTAGGTATCAAATTAAGTACCGAAGACTGGGAGCCAGAAGGAATCCGTATTGAAGAAACCATTGAGGTAGCAAAAGCATTGGAAAAAGAAGGAGTATCTCATCTGAATATCATGGGTGGAACCCATGCAACAGCTTCCAGAGAATTCCTGCTGCCAAATGCATTTAACGCCAAACACACAAAAATGCTGAAAGATGCAGTAAACATTCCTGTTTTCATCGGTCATAATATTTTCTCTCCAGAAGATGCTGAAAAGATGCTCGCTGAAGGAAATGCCGATTTTGTCGCTTTAGGCCGTTCACAGCTGGCAGATCCGGCATGGGCAAAAAAAGCAAAAGAAGGCAGAGCCAGCGATATTAAACCTTGTATCAACTGTCTGATCGGATGTATCGACAGGGGAATGTTGAGCCACACACCGATCCATTGTACCGTAAATCCATCCTTATACCGTTTTGAATGCAAACCTGTTGAAAAAGCAGAAACCAGGAAACAGGTTGCAGTAGTCGGAGCCGGTCCTGCAGGCTGTGAAGCCGCTCTTACTGCTTCAAAACGCGGACATCAGGTTACAATCTATGAAAAGCGATGCATCGGCGGAGCGATGATTGAAGCCAGCAAACCGGAAAACAAAGCCAATATCAAACGGTTGATCCACTATTATGAAGATCATATTATGCATGATCCGAACATTACACTGGTAAAAAAGAAGTTGAATATGAGACTCTCGTTCATAGAGGTTATGATGCAGTTATCATTGCTGTCGGCGGAAAAACCAGAATATTAAATGTACCTGGAATTGAGAAAAACTCCGTCATTTATGCCAGTGATTATTTAAATGGCTCCACAGCAGTAACAGGAAATACTGTAGTTGTGATCGGAGGTGGCATCACCGGTGCGGAAACCGCGCTTGAATTAAATGCCGAAGGCAAAAAAGTTACTATCGTAGAAATGACGGATGCTTTTCTTGCGAATTTAGTTCCGCTTGTCAGGCATATCTTGCAACGATCAATGAAACAGACATAAAGATCCTGACTGGCAAACGCCTGACCGCTGTCCATGAAAACAATGTCATTCTGACCGATCGATGGGGTAATGAAACAACGGTTCCGGCTGACAGTGTAGTCATCGCCGCCGGTTTTACCAGCCAG
>CABRZK010000332.1 GCA_902475415.1 uncultured Eubacterium sp. | reverse complement strand
GGGAATAACCTCTCGATGAATCATTCCGCAATCCTCCAAATCATGGAGCTGGCTGGAAAGCATTTTTGGGGTGGCGTTTGGTATTAAGCGTTGCAGTTCCATGTAATGCAAAGGTTGATCAATCAGATGCCAGAGAATGAGAGGCTTGTATTTACCGCCGATCAGTGACAGGGAGGCTTCTACCGGACAATTAAAATGTATTTGTTTATCTTTCATTATGAGTTCTCCTTTGACAAGGGCGCTATCTTTTTTGATAGTGCCTATCAAAAAAGTGCATTCTTGTGGTTTTTCTTTTTGGTGTTACAATAAGTTTATAGTTGGTTGACACATTTATATTACAACAGAAAGGATTGAAATACTATGGATTTTATCAATATTGCAAAGAGCCGCAGCTCTGTGCGTGATTACAACAACAAAAAAGTAGAGCCTGAAAAACTGGAAAAAATTCTGGAGGCTGCTCATGTGGCTCCGACAGCCGCGAATCTCCAGCCCGTTCATTTGATCGTTGTCCAAAGCGAGGAAGGTCTTGCTAAAATTGGTAAGGCCGCAAATATTTATGGAACATCTTTGGCGATTATTGTCTGCGCTGACCATGACAAAGCATGGGTACGTCCGTTTGATGGAAAGCAGACTGGTGACATTGATGCTTCGATCCTGACAGACCATATGATGTTGCAAGCGACAGAACTGGGACTTGGCACAGTTTGGGTTTGCTACTTCAAGCCGGACGTACTTCGGAAGGAATTTACGCTTCCTGATAATCTGGAACCAATCAATATTCTGGTTATCGGCTATTCGGATGAAGAGCCTGCCGACAGGAACCGTTTTGAAGCACATCGTATTGCGATGAGTGAACTGGTTTCATATGAAAACCTGTAAAAAATATTTGGCGCAGCCCCATTATAGTTTACGGGGCTGCGTTTTATCGTTCTGAAATATGAGCATAGGTTTCTTCCAGTATCCATTGGATATGTTCATCCTGCAGGGAATAAAATACCCGTTTTCTTGCTTTGCGGGAACGGACTAATTTTGTAATCCGGAGTGCATGGAGTTGATGAGATATGGCAGAATTAGTAAGGGATAGTGTTTTTGCAAGGTCATTGACACATTGTTCGCCCTGCATTAATTGCCAGAGGATTTTCATACGTGTGAAATCGACCATAGCCTTATGTAGTTCACTCAGTTTCTCCAATTCAAAGGCGTTTGGAACGTCAAAAGTAATATTTTGTGGTTGGCTCATAATATATCTCCAATCTGTGAAAAGCTGTTTGACAGATAAAATTTAGGTGAGTATCATAGTTTAAGGAAGGAGTTGATTGATATGCCGCATTATAATCTGCCTCATAATCATGGGCAGAATATCGAACGAGTTTTAGATAATATGCCTTCGGCAGAGGGCTTTCAGGATATATCTTTTTTGTTTCAGCAGCTTGGCGATTCAACACGTTTAAGGATTTTGTGGCTCTTGTGCCATTGCGAGGAATGTGTATGCAACATAGCGGCGGCTGTTGACATGAGCGCTCCGGCTGTGTCCCATCATCTGCGTATTTTAAAGAAAAGTGGAATTATTATTAGCCGCAGAGAAGGAAAAGAGGTATATTACACCCTTTCAGATACCCCGCAGGCAAAATTATTACATCGTTCTGTTGATGCGTTATTTGAAATATCCTGTCCGACAAATCAATAATCTAATTCCTTATCCAACGGAAGTTTGAGGAAATGCGCCGCTTTTACTTCAAAATGCGGCGCATTTCTAAACCAGTTAAGACAGCGTGGATGCGTCTAACCGTTTTACTTTCATGGCACGAATTGCGTTTAAAATAGCAATAACAGAAACACCAACATCAGCGAACACAGCCGCCCACATATTTGCATATCCCACAGCCCCTAAAATCAGTACCAGGAATTTTACACCTAAAGCAAATACGATATTTTGGTTTGCGATGCGGATGGTCTTTCTAGCAATTCGTATTACAGAGGCAATTTTGGAGGGCTCGTCTGTCATTAAAACAATATCAGCCGCTTCAATCGCCGCATCAGAACCCAAACCGCCCATTGCAATTCCTACATCTGCCCGTGCCAGCACAGGAGCATCGTTGATTCCGTCTCCGACAAATACCAGTTTTCCTTTTTCGCTTTTTTGTTTCAACAGTTCCTCTACCCGTTCAACTTTATCCGCAGGAAGAAGTTCCGTATATGCCTGATCCAGACCGAGACGGGCAGAAACTTTCTGACCTACGGCATCTGCGTCTCCGGTAAGCATAATAGTTTTGCGTACACCGGAAGATTTCAAATCCTTGATTGCCGCTGGAGCATCTGTTTTGATTTCATCCTCAATGACAATACATCCGGCATATTTGCCGTTACAGGCAATGTAAACAACCGTACCAATGGAAGTGCAAGGGATATAACGAATGTTTTCTCGTTTCATTAGTTTAGCATTGCCAGCCAGAACTGTATTATTGTCAATGACAGTACGCACACCGTGTCCTGCAACTTCTTGAATATCCCCGATGCGATTATGGTTGATCTCTTTTCCGTATGCCTTTTTTATGGAAAGCGAAATCGGATGATTAGAATAATCTTCTGCGTATGCGGCAAGTTCCAAAAGCTGTATGTCTTTTATGCCGTTTGGATGA
>CABRZK010000331.1 GCA_902475415.1 uncultured Eubacterium sp. | reverse complement strand
GCAGTACATCTGGAAGTAGTGGAACGAATCGTAAATTTTGCTCTTGAACATGGATTTCGTGTACATCATCTTTCCTACTCACCAATCAAAGGACCAGAGGGAAATATCGAATATCTGGTTCATATCCAGAAGAGTGAACTGGCGGTAAAGGAGGAAAGCGTAGATCCGGTGGCAGTAGTAGAAGCTGCACATGCAGAGCTTGACAAGTAAAATGAAGAAGTTTTTTATTATTACAAATGAACATAAAGATATGAATCTGGCAGTAACCAATTCTATTTCTGACTATATTATTGCAAAAGGTGGTACATGCACTCATTATGTCAGTACCAAGTCTGGCTGGAGTGACAGAAATCTGAGACGATTTCAGCCTACGGATATTGATGCGGACTGTATTATCGTACTTGGTGGTGACGGTACGCTGGTGCGTGCTGCCAGAGATATGGCAAGTGTGGGCATACCGTTGATTGGTGTCAATCTGGGGACGCTGGGCTACCTGTGTGAACTGGAACGCAGTACTGTATTTGATGCAATTGATCGCTTATTTGAAGATCAATATGAACTGGAAAAGCGCATGCTGATCGAGGGAAGCAACCAGAAAGATGGTTCTGGGAAAGCTACGTTTGCCTTAAATGATATTGTAATTCACAGAACGGGTCTGCCACAGATTGTAAATCTGATCGTATCTGTAAATGGTGAATATCTGGCAAATTACAGTGCAGATGGAATCATTATTTCTACACCAACAGGATCTACAGGATACAGTATGTCTGCCGGGGGACCAATCGTGGATCCAAAAGCAGATCTGATGCTGATCACTCCGATCAATCCGCACAGTGCACTGGCCAAAAGTATTGTGGTCGGATCAGACGCAGTGATCGATGTTACCCTTGCAAAACGTCGGCAGGAAGAAGATGAAGAAGCGGAGGTAAGTTTTGATGGAGATCGCTTTGTACATATGCGTGTGGGCGATAGTATCAGAATCAGAAAAGCCAGCGTGTGTGCAAAAATTTTGAAGTTAAATCAGTTGAGTTTCTTACAGATTTTGCGTAAGAAAATGCAGGAGATCCATTAGGAGGTACCAGTATTGAAAGCAAAAAGACATGCGAAAATTCTGGAAATTATTCGCAAATATGATGTAGATACACAGGAAGAGCTTTGCGTGCGTCTGAATGAGGCAGGTTATAAAGTGACACAGGCAACAGTATCCCGTGATATCAGGGAGTTGAAATTAACCAAAGTTGCAGTCAAAGGCGGAAAACAGAAATATACATCTCTGTATGATGCCGGATATGATCTGGAAGAAAAATACAGCCGTGTATTTAAGGATGGCGTGATTTCTCTGGATATGGCGCAAAATATTCTGGTTATAAAGACTGTTTCAGGTATGGCAATGGCTGTGGCTGTGGCACTGGATGCAATGGACTGCAATGAAATTGTCGGCAGTATCGCTGGAGATGATACAATCATGTGTGCAGTTCGTACAGTGGAAGATACAGCAGCGTTGATGAAGCGTCTGCGTGCATTGCAGAGAGAGTAGAAGGAGAACAGAATGTTATTAAATCTGCATGTAAAAAATCTTGCTTTAATTGAAGAATCAGAAGTGACATTCGGACCTGGGCTTAATATTTTGTCAGGAGAGACCGGTGCCGGAAAATCAATTATTATTGGCTCTGTGAATCTGGCATTGGGCGGAAAGGTTTCCAAGGCAATGCTTCGTGAGAATACAGAATTTGCATTAGTAGAGCTTATTTTTTCTGTAGAAAATAACGAGCAGATGGAAACGTTGCGTGCGTTGGATATATTCCCTGAAAATGGGGAGATTATTATGAGTCGTAAAATATATGCCAGTGGAAGAAGCGTGAGTCGCATCAATTCAGAAACAGTTTCTGTGTCATTGATGAGAAAAGTAGCGTCTGTGTTGATCGATATTCACGGGCAGCATGAGCATGAATCGCTTCTGGCCAAACGTAATCATATGAAATATCTGGATGATTATGCAAAACGAGCATTAGAAGATAAGAAAAAAATGCTGGCAGAGCGGTATGCCGACTATGTTTGCTGCAAAAAGAAACTGGAGGAAGCTTCTTTAGATGCGGAAGGACAGGCCAGAGAGGTTTCTTTTTTACAATATGAGATTAACGAGATAGATCAGGCGGATCTGAAAATTGGAGAAGATGAGGAGCTGGAAGCGAACTTCCGAAAAATGTCGCATGGAAGAAAAATCATGGAGACAGTTTCGGAATGTCAGGGACTGTGTGCAGACGGAAATGATAATGCAATGGATCAGATTGGCAGAGCAGTTCGTGCGTTGCGGAATGTAGCACAGTTCGATGAGACTCTGGAAGGACTGACAGGTCAGATTGAGGAGGTTGAGAATCTGCTTGGGGACTTTAACCGGGAATTATCCGGTTATGTGTCCGAATTAAATTTCTCTGAAGAATCTTTTCAGATGATTGAGGAGAGACTGAATCTGATCAATCATTTAAAAGCAAAATATGGAAAAACCATTGAGCGGATTCTGGAGGAACGCAATTCAAAAGAGGAAAAACTGGATCAGTTGCAGCATTATGAAGAGTATCGTCTGCAAGTGCAGGAAAACTTAAATCAGGCGGAAGAGCAGCTGGAAAAACTGTGTCAGGAAGTTACGG
>CABRZK010000330.1 GCA_902475415.1 uncultured Eubacterium sp. | reverse complement strand
TTTCCCCCTGCATCGTGTGGTATGCATAGGACAGATGCTGAATTTCAAACAATGGATGCATGAGAATTCTCCTTAATAAGTTTTACATAAATGGATAGTAGCGTAGCTACGGTGCTGCCCGATATGGGCGTTTCATGAGCGGTGCGAGTAAACTGTAATCTAGTATAATGTATGAAAAATAAGGACAGTTGCTATTGTAAAAAGCCTGGGAATCGTATAAAATAAATAAGTTATGAAGCAGAATTACCAAAAAGAACTGGAAAAGAAAATTCAAAAACTGCAGTTGGAAGAGAAAGTTCCAAGTCTGCTATTGCATGCGTGTTGTGCGCCCTGCAGCAGTTATGTACTGGAATATCTGGCAGAATATTTTCACATTACTGTATTTTTCTATAATCCTAATATTACGGAGGCAACAGAATACCAGAAGCGTGTGGAAGAGGAAAAAAGGCTGATCCGGGAACTGCCGGTAAAACATCCGGTGTCTTTCATCGAAGGGGCTTATGAGCCGGAGCGGTTTGTGGCAGAAGTGAAGGGACTGGAGCAGGTACCGGAAGGTGGTGCACGCTGTGAAAAGTGTTTCACATTACGTCTTTCTGAAACTGCAAAACTTGCGCAGGAACAGGGATTTGATTATTTTACGACATCTCTGACCATCAGCCCGCTGAAAAATGCAGCGTTACTCAATGAAGTCGGAGAAGCGATGGCAGAAAAATACTGCCAGGGAGAGACTGCTTTTCTGAATTCTGACTTTAAAAAGAAGAACGGATACAAACGATCCGTGGAACTGTCGGAAATCTATGGGCTTTATCGGCAGGATTACTGTGGCTGCGTGTATTCCAAATTACAGCGGGAGCAGGAAAAGAAAGCAAAAGAGCAGGCTTCTCCGGAATAAAATGTTATGAAAAATACGGATAAATGTTTTATGTATACATGTGAAATCCGTCAAACAAGCGAATCTATTTGAATTTTTAAAACAAAAAATTGTCCATGCAAATGAGACGGTATGAAAAGATAAATGAAGGAGGAACAAAAAGATGGCACAATTATGGGGAGGACGTTTCACAAAGGAAACGGACAAACTGGTTTATAATTTTAACGCATCTATTTCTTTTGATCAGAAATTTTACAAACAGGACATTCAGGGAAGTATTGCACATGTATGCATGCTTGGAAAACAGGGCATTTTGACAAAAGATGAAATGCAGGCAATCGTAAAAACGCTGGATGAGATCTGTAAAGATGTAGAGTCCGGAAAACTGAAAATTACAGACGAATATGAGGATATTCACAGTTTTGTGGAAGCAAATCTGATTGACCGTCTGGGCGATACCGGTAAGAAATTACATACCGGACGAAGCAGAAATGATCAGGTTGCACTGGATATGCGTCTGTATACACGTCTGGAAGTTCTTTATACAGATGAATTAGTACGTGATCTGTTACAGGAATTGTTAAAAATCATGGAAGAAAACATAGAGACAATCATGCCTGGTTTTACGCATCTGCAGAAAGCGCAGCCGGTGACTCTGGCACATCATGTGGGTGCATATTTTGAAATGTTCAAACGTGACAGAGGACGTCTGCATGACATTTATGAGCGTATGAACTACTGTCCGCTGGGGGCAGGCGCGCTGGCAGGAACGACATATCCGTTGGATCGTGAGTACACAGCATCTTTACTTGGTTTTGCAGGACCGACATTAAACAGTATGGATTCTGTATCTGACCGTGATTATGTCATTGAATTTTTATCCGCATTGTCTACGATCATGATGCATCTGAGCCGTTTCTGTGAGGAAATCATCATCTGGAATTCCAATGAATATCAGTTTGTAGAGATTGATGATGCCTACAGTACCGGAAGCAGTATTATGCCACAGAAGAAAAACCCGGATATCGCGGAACTGGTTCGTGGAAAAACAGGTCGTGTATACGGTGCGCTGATGTCTATTTTGACTACCATGAAAGGTATTCCGCTGGCTTACAACAAAGATATGCAGGAAGATAAAGAGCTGACCTTTGATGCAATCGATACCGTAAAAGGTTGTCTGGCATTATTTACCGGCATGATTTCCACAATGAAATTTAACAAAGATGTGATGAGCAAGAGCGCACGTCATGGATTTACCAATGCAACGGATGCAGCTGATTATCTGGTAAATCACGGTGTTCCATTTCGTGATGCGCATGGAATCGTAGGTCGCATCGTACTGTACTGTATCGATAAAGGTATTGCCATTGATGATATGTCTCTGGAAGAGCTGAAAGCCATCAGCCCGGTATTCGAGGACGATATTTATGATGCAATTTCCATGGATACTTGTGTCAACAAACGTCTGACCATCGGTGCGCCTGGAAAAGAGGCTATGGCTCAGGTGATCGCCATTGAAAAAGAATATCTGGCACATGATTGGCTGGAAAATATCGACATTTTACAGGAAACAAAGTAAAGAAACCAAATAAAGGGTTGCTTTTTTCTGCAAATTGTTATAAGATAGCACAAGAAAAAGACACCTGTTCGCGGCAAACGGACACACAAAGGATGTATTACTATCGTAGTGGAGGATGTAAAAATGAGTGAGAAATTAAGAGTCGGAATTTTAGGCGGAACAGGAATGGTAGGTCAGAGATTTATCTCTCTGCTGGAGAA
>CABRZK010000329.1 GCA_902475415.1 uncultured Eubacterium sp. | reverse complement strand
TAGCTGTTGGCATAGTGTTTGTATCTCCTCTGTACCTGGTTTTTGTCAATTCTGTTAAAACGGTAAGAGAGATATATCTGTCCCCGCTGGGGCTCCCTGTTGAGATTAGCTGGAATAATTTCGGGCGTGTGATGGAGAAGATCGATTTCGGACAGGCATTAAAGAACTCTCTGTTTTTTGTTGTGTTTGGTGTTGCGGGTCTGCTGGTCATATGTTCAATGGCTGCATACAGACTTGCCAGACACAGGACCAGGGTGAATAAATTCGTTTATCTTTTGCTTGTTTCATCGATCCTTGTTCCTTTTCAGACCGTCATGATACCGCTTATAAAGATAATAGCTTCAATAGGGCTGTATAATACGAGGATTGGAGTTCTACTTGCATATTACGGATATGGGATCCCGTTTGCGGTCTTTCTCTTTTATGGGTTCCTGAGCAGTATTCCCAGGGAGATAGAGGAGGCTGCGCTGATAGACGGAGGCTCGCTGTTTCAGGTGTACCGCTGTATTATCCTTCCGCTGCTGAAACCTATCTGCGTGACGGTTGCCGTACTTGATGTGCTGTGGATATATAATGATTTTCTGCTTCCATTTGTGCTGATATCAGATAATGAACTGCGAACGCTGCCTTTGGTCATGTATACGTTTTTTACTGCGTATGAAAGACCCTGGGACCTTGCAATGGCGTCGCTTACGATGGTTCTTACACCGGCAATTATCATGTTTGTAATTTTACAAAAACAGATCACAGGAGGAATTGTATCCGGCGCTGTCAAGGGATAGTGCCCATGTAACGGGAGTAGGCACAGGACCATAAGTGTCTGACGTAAAGCAGCTGCACGTCAGGCGCCCGGGAACCTGATGCTACAAATAAGATTCAGGAGGTATTAATGACATGAAAAAAGACATGAAAAAACTGGTTTCAATTGTGCTTACAGGTATAATGTGTATTTCTCTGGCAGGATGTGCGGGAAATCAGGAAGCAAAAAATCCGAATCCTGGCGGAGACAGTACAGAGGTTACAATTAAAATTATGAGCTGGCTTGCGGATCCGGTACAGAGCGGGATCGAAAAGATGAATCAGGAATTTATGGAAGAGCACCCGGGCGTGACGATTGAATATGAAGCTGTAACGGGTGATGATTACAGAACAGTGCTCCAGACCCGCTTTGCGTCTGGCGACGGTCCGGATATCTTTATGAATGCCGGTTATAGCTGGCTTGACACATTTCAGCAGTATATGTCCCCAATCACGGATGAAGAGTGGGCGCAATATCTTCCGGAGGCCTCAAAACAGCGATGGGGGGCGGATGGGGAGTATTATGGATTTCCGATAAACCTTCAAAGTATCAGTTACGTCTATAATAAGGATATGTTTGAAAAGGCGGGGATCAGTGAACTGCCGGACACCTTTGAGGAACTGCAGGATGCATGCGAAAAGCTTGAAGCAATCGGTGTTACTCCGTTTGGTATACCGGGGGGGCTTACAGCCCGGCTTGCGCATTCGTTTAATGTCGCGCTGGGACATCATGACGATCCGACCGCTTTTATTCAGCAGTTGAGGTCCGGCGAAGCCACCTGTGCTGATGACGAGGCATTTAATCAATGGGCGGATTTCTTTGAATATACGATCCAGCACAGTACAGATGATGTCCTGACATGTGATGATGATGCGATTTATACATTATTTGCAACTGAACAGGTGGCTATGATCCAGGCAGGGAGCTGGTGTGAAAGCGCACTGAAAGAGATAAATCCGGATTTGAATATCGGTATTATACCTATGGCTATCAATAATAATGAGGATGAAAATTTTATAGCCGGAGATGCGGCAGACGGATTTTCAATCGCGGAAAATGAGAATACCGAGCTGTCTAAGGAACTCGTGGCTTACTGGGCGCTGTCTGATACCGGGGTGAATATTTTTAAAGAATATCAGATGATACCTGCTATGTCAAACTGTAAATATGACGCTTCTGAACTTGGACAGATACTTGAGGAAGCTGACCAGTATTTCAAAAACGGAGAATATTTTGGATGGTATTGGTACGCGTTCCCAGACCTGACAGCAGATCTGCAGTTCGGTGCTATCATGCAGTCTTATATTTCAGGCTCGATAGATAAACAGGAAATGCTCAATCAGTTTGACTTAAAAATAGCGGAGTTGGAGGCGAAGTCGCAGCAGTAACGCCGATGGGAATAACAGGATCGTGAAAAGGGGCAGCTGGGATCGGCTGCCCCGATAACTGAAAGGAGAATATACGAAATGAATACGAGAAAAATGACGCCACTACGCCCGGTTTTTCACTTCACTGCCCCGTATGGCTGGATAAATGACCCGAATGGCTTTTGCTATTTTAAGGGAATGTATCATGTGTTTTATCAGTACAATCCGCATGGATGTGAATGGAGCAAAATGTATTGGGGGCATGCAGTCAGCAAAGATCTTACTCACTGGGAAGATCTGCCGATTGCTTTGTATCCGGATCAGGAATATGATACGGATGAAGTTGGGGGATGTTTTTCCGGCAGTGCGATCGTGCGCGGCGATCGGTTGTATGTTTTTTATACCGGGACATCAAGACATGGAAACATGTTGGTACAGTCGCAGTGTATGGCGTATTCAGATGACGGGATTAAATTTGAAAAATACAGCGGAAA
>CABRZK010000328.1 GCA_902475415.1 uncultured Eubacterium sp. | reverse complement strand
ATATACCTACGATGCGAAAATCCTCGGGGCGTATTATCAGGAACAGCTGGAAAAACAAAAAAATATCGAAATTCAGTACTGTGCCAGAATTGACCGGATCACAAAGACAGAAAAATCATTTGTAATTCGTCTGGAAGATGGAACAGAATATGAAACTTCTTTTGTGTTAAACGCGTCCTATGCTTCCGTGAATCAGATCCTGCAAAAACTGGAGAATGTCGGGACAGAAAAGTTCAAAATAAAATATGAACTGTGTGAAATTATTCTCTGTAAACCGACAGAGAAGTTAAAACCGATCGGTCTGACTGTGATGGATGGTCCGTTTTTTTCAATCATGCCGTTTGGATGCACAGGACTGCATTCTCTGACCTCGGTTACGTTTACACCGCATGTCACTTCTTATGAGGAACTGCCGACATTTTCCTGTCAAAAAGGATTGGAAAGCGGAGAAAATTCCTGCACGCCCGGGCATCTGGGAAATTGTTCTGAGTGCCCGCATAAACCGGAATCCGCCTGGATGTATATGTCGCAGCTGGCGAATAAATACATGAAAGCAGAGTACGGATATACCTATCAGCAGTCATTATATTCGATGAAGCCGATCCTGAAATCGTCAGAGGTGGATGATTCCAGGCCGACTGCAATCAAAGTGCTGAGTGAAAGACCGACGTTTATCAGTGTGTTGTCTGGAAAAATCAATACAGTATATGATCTGGATACATATTTATAGGGATGAAAAATGGAAAACAGGGTTAAACAGAAAAAATTTGTTTCATTGGTTTTATATTTACACAATACACAAAATGAGGTAGTACCTTTTTTTCAAAAGGTGTTGCCGGTGTTTCGGGACAATTTTACAAATTTTGAAATTGTATGTGTAAACGATGCCTGTACGGATGGTACCATTGGCGTCTTAAAAGAATATCTGGAAGAAAATCATTGTTCAGAAATGGTCAATATTATTCATATGAGCTTTTTTCACGGCCTGGAAAGCGCGATGAATGCAGGCAGGGATCTTGCGATCGGAGATTTTATCTATGAGTTCGACACGGCTTATGTGGATTATCCTTCGGAGTTGATTATGGAAGTTTATGATAAGCTTCTGGAAGGCAATGATATTGTATCGGCAGGGACAAGGGATCATGTCCGAATGACGTCAGGGATCTTTTATTTTTGCTACAATAAAACGAGCAGAGGAAGAGGAAAAATCGGACCGGAAACTTTTCGGATTGTTTCCAGGCGTGCAATCAACCGGATCAAGTCGATCGGGCAGTATATTCCATATCGAAAAGCAGTTTATTCCAATTGCGGATTAAATACTGCCGTTATGAATTACCGTTCTCTGGAAAAAGGAAAGAGGAAAAAGCAATATGCGGGAGAGAGACTTTCTCTGGCATTCGATTCTTTTATTTATTTCACAAATGCGATGGAAACGGTTTCAGCAGTAATATGCGGTATTTTTTTATTGTTGTCTGTCGGAATGGGTATTTTTGTCGCAAAGGACCTGATTTTTCATAATGCGGTGGTGGAAGGATGGATTTCTACCATGAGCTTTATGGCGTTGGGATTTTTTGGCGTATTTGCCTTACTGACGATTATTTTGAAATATTTGTCTGTAATGCTGAATTTGATTTTTAAAAAACAGAGATATCTGATTATGGATATTGAAAAGGTGGTAAAAGGATGAAGCAGGACGTACTGAGTATCAATTTGTTGTTTCCGGTATTGAATGAACGGCTGAGACTGGAAAACGGGATCGAACGTTCTATGGCTTATTTAAAAGAAAATGTAACGATACCATACCAGTTGACAATTCTGGATAACGGTTCGGAGGATGAAACACCAGAAATCGGCAAAGCCCTTGCAGCAAAATATCCGGAGGTGAGCTATGTCAGGGTAGGGGAACGCGGCGTTGGCGTTGCATTTCGAAAAGGAATTTCCATCAATACCTGTGATCTGGTCGGGTATATGGATATTGATCTTTCCACAGATTTAAAATATCTCGGGAAAACGATCGAAATGTTTCAGAACGATCCGAATTTACAGTATGTAAACGGAAGCCGGTTCAGCAAAGAATCTGACACAAAGGGACGAAAATGGTATCGGAAGATCACGTCCATGGG
The DNA here is from genome assembly GCA_902475415.1 of uncultured Eubacterium sp. Taxonomy (GTDB): domain Bacteria; phylum Bacillota; class Clostridia; order Lachnospirales; family Lachnospiraceae; genus Eubacterium_I. The sequence continues at coordinate 541 of CABRZK010000328.1, read as the reverse complement.
ACTTGTACTTTTGTTAAAAACACTGTTTCATATGAAAGCGACCGATGCGGTCTGCGGATTCACTTTTCTGAGAAAAGAAGCGGCAGAGCAGCTTGTAAGGGAAAGCAGTCAGGATAACGGCTGGTTTTATACGATTGAATTTTTACTCCGCGCGGAACGGGATGGAATGAAAATTTATGATATGCCGGTCGAATGGCAGGAAGACTACAATACGACGGTAAAAGTGTGGAAAACGATCAAGAATTATCTGATTCAGATGTATCATCTGAAAAAGGCATTTCGTCAGGAAGACAAACTCAGAAAATAAACGATTGAGGTACAAAACCGGAAGGATGGAGAGAGAAAACTATGCTCAAAAGAATTGATTTGACGAGAGATTATCAGAAACATAAGGCAGAGTATCTGGAAGCCATTCAGAAAGTGTGTGAGGATACCGCATTTTCCGGTGGAAAGTATGCGGATGAATTCGATAAAGAATTTGCACAGTATTGTGGAGTTCCCTATGCGTCGGGTGTAAATAATGGAACCTCTGCGCTGCATT
>CABRZK010000327.1 GCA_902475415.1 uncultured Eubacterium sp. | reverse complement strand
TTGTTATTGTTTCCAAAGGAATTGAAGAAAGTACATTAATGATTCAGTCAGAGATTGTAGAACAGGAGATTCCGCAGGCAGACGTGGCTGTTATGTCAGGACCAAGCCATGCAGAAGAAGTCGGACGTGGACTGCCAACAACTGTAGTAGCGGGAGCACATACGAAAAAGACGGCAGAGCGGGTGCAGACATTTTTTATGAATGAGGTGTTCCGTGTATACACAAGCCCGGATATGCTGGGAATCGAGCTTGGTGCATCTTTGAAAAACGTTATTGCACTGGCAGCCGGAATGGCAGATGGTCTTGGATATGGCGATAATACAAAGGCAGCGCTGATTACGCGCGGAATTAAGGAAATCAGTCGTCTGGGCGTCGCTATGGGCGCAAATACAGAAACTCTGAACGGATTGTCCGGTATCGGAGATCTGATCGTAACCTGTGCAAGCCGACACAGCCGTAACCGTAAGGCTGGTATGCTGATCGGACAGGGGTACACAATGCAGGCGGCAATGGATGAAGTAAAAATGGTAGTCGAAGGAGTATATTCTGCGAAAGCGGCGATTGCCCTTGCAAGAAAATATGAGATTGACATGCCGATTATCGAGCAGGTTAATGCAGTGCTGTTTGAAGATCAGCCGGCAAAAGATGCTGTTATGGAACTGATGTTGCGTGACAAAAAGGCAGAGCACGAAGATATACAGTGGTAATGGATGGAACAGACGGAAATTCTGGATGAAAATCTGGAAAATAGATGGAGTCTGTGTTCAGAGTTTACGGACAGGAGATTCGGAGAGGATACCTGAATTCTGTGACAGGGGGATGGAGATATGCTGATACGTTGTGGAAAATGTGGCAAAATGTATGACTATGAAAAATGCAATGGAATCTGCCCTAAGTGTGCACGATATAATCGCCCGGAAAGCCGGGAAGAGATGGAACAGAGTCTGCATGACAGATATGACGGGGAGGAACATCCGGGGCAGCATAACTGGTATCGGGAACCACAGCCGTCTTCTGCTGAACACAGAAAAACATCTGATGCAGCAGGATTTTATGGAAGCACTACAGATGGAGATAGAAAACAAAAACAGGATGTTCAACATGAATCAGTTCACCGGGTAAAGTTATTTGTGACCATTATTGTGATCGTAGTGATTGTGATAGCAGCAATTGGTATGATTGCCGGATCAAGCATGCTGTTTCAAAATCTAAAGTCTACGGTAGAAGATGGCTGGAATGTGAATGATCAGGGATATGATCAGGCAGAAGAAGAGATTGCCCCTGAATATCAGAACCGGATTTATGTGGATTATGCCTGGGCTGATTATCTTGGTGAAGATTTGTCTGAAATAGACTGGGATTCTTATGTGGATGACTACTTCCTGGAGGCGACGGAGACCGAGAAAAAGGAACTTTCTGAACTGAGCACGGAAACGGGATATACATACTATCTGCTTACTGTAGATATACAGAATAATCTTTCTGATCTGTATAACTTATCTTATCTGACAGAGCAGGATATTCAGATCTGGAAAGATGAGGAGAGCATTTCGGCAGAGGATGATCCGTCCAATGACTGTACAGTGGAAAAACTATTTACCATCAGCTATCCGGAAATGGAATCCGGTGACAGTAATTATGTGGAAGTACTGATCAGAGTGCCGGATGATCTGGAAGAAGTGTATGGAAGCTGTCTGCTAAATGGAAATCAGGAGACATTTGAATGCTATCTGTATGATTGAAACTGAAAATGCGTTGTCAAAAAAGTAAGGAAAGAAGACCTGGTGTTTCAAAAAGATACCGGGTCTGCTTTTTATATAGTAAAAAGAGCAGTTTTAAATGAGTTAGAAATGGAGGAATAAAACATGGAAAGTATTCGTATAAAATATTTTACAGATAAAATTGACAAACTGGAGTACATCGATGGAAAATCTGACTGGATTGACCTTCGGGCAAGCGAAACAGTTGAGCTGAAAGCGGGAGAATTCAAATTAATTCCCCTTGGTGTGGCAATGCAGCTCCCAAAAGGATATGAAGCTCATGTGGTACCCCGCAGCTCTACATTCAAAAATTATGGTTTGCTGCAGGTGAACAGTTGCGGAATCATCGACGGATCTTATTGTGGGGATGAAGATATGTGGCGGATGCCTGTATATGCTACCCGCGATACCGTCATCAATGTGAACGACAGAATCTGTCAGTTCCGCATTGTGGAAAATCAGCCACAGATTGTTTTTGAAGAAGTGTCTGCACTGGGCAACAGTAATCGCGGGGGGTTCGGAAGCACAGGAAAACAGTAAAAGAAAGTTCGTTAAAATGCCAGAAAAATGTAGATGAATATCGGTGTAATGCTGAAAAATTGTGAGAGATGAACAAAAAACTAGCAGAAACACCAAGGATTTGATGGTAAATTTGTTAAAATACCTGATGACAACAGAAAAAATATTTGTTAAAATAACAACATAAACAAAGCAAGATGTTTTGTGGAGAATTATTTTATGGAGGGTAATTAAAAATGGCAGAATTATCATTAAAACATGTCTATAAGAGATATCCAAACGGTTTTGAGGCTGTAAAGGACTTTAACCTTGATGTAGCAGATAAAGAGTTTATCATCTTTGTTGGACCATCCGGATGCGGTAAATCTACAACACTTCGTATGATTGCAGGTCTTGAGGAGA
>CABRZK010000326.1 GCA_902475415.1 uncultured Eubacterium sp. | reverse complement strand
ATGATGAAAGAGATTCACGAACAGCCAAAAGCTGTTCAAGATACCCTTAATTCCGTAATCAAGAATGGCACTATCGACCTGTCCAGCGTGGAGATAACTGAGGATGAAATCAAGAATTTCGAGCAGATCTATATTGTAGCTTGCGGTTCTGCATGGCATGTTGGCATGGCCGCTCAGTATGTGCTGGAAGATATGGCAGACATTCCGGTGCGTGTGGAACTTGCATCGGAGTTCCGTTATCGAAAGATGCCGGTCAATCAGAAAGCTCTGGTGATCGTTGTCAGCCAGTCTGGTGAGACAGCGGATACACTGGCAGCATTGCGTATGGCGAAGGAAAAAGGCGTTACCACAATGGCAATTGTCAATGTGGTTGGCAGCAGCATCGCCCGTGAAGCAGATAAGGTGTTCTACACGCTTGCAGGCCCTGAAATCTCTGTTGCAACGACTAAAGCATACAGCGCACAGCTTGCAGCTATGTACTGTCTGTCAGTTCAGTTCGCAAAGGTCAGAGGTAAAATCGCGGATGAGCAGTACAGCTACTATATTTCTGAACTGCAGACTATCCCAGAGAAGATGCAGAAGATTTTGGAAGACAAGGAACGCATCCAGTGGTTTGCAGCGAAGTATGCCAATGTGCATGATGTGTTCTTCGTAGGTCGTGGTATTGATTACGCTGTCTGCTTGGAAGGCAGCTTGAAACTGAAAGAAATCAGCTACATCCATTCCGAAGCATACGCTGCTGGCGAACTGAAGCACGGAACCATTAGCCTGATTGAGCAGGGAACATTGGTCATCGGTGTGCTGACCCAGAGCGAGCTGTACGAAAAGACCGTAAGCAATATGCTGGAGTGCAAGAGCCGTGGAGCTTTTCTGATGGGGCTGACTACTTATGGCAAGTACGAGATTGAAGATCAAGTGAACTTCACGGTGTATGTGCCGAAAGTGGATGAGCACTTTGTTGGCAGTTTGGCAGTGATTCCGCTTCAGTTACTGGGATACTATGTATCCGTTGCCAAGGGTCTGGATGTCGACAAGCCAAGAAACCTTGCAAAAAGCGTGACGGTGGAATAAAAACAGAATCTACAAGGCTGATTTATTTACATACTTGTAATATAATGGGAGCGGTAGCTCCCTACGCTGCTCGTAATAATATCACACACCTCTCCGTGGTGAGCAGCAGGCAACGATCTATTATGATCGGCGAAGATGTGATGAAGAATAAATAGGTGAAGGAGGAAATATTGCAATGCAGATTGATGCTAAGACTGCTAAAGAAATTTGTGGCTATCGCGTAATTGGAAATTATGAAAGTTATTGTTTAGTAGAATTATCAGGAAGAACTGTTAAAATAGATTGCTGTGGCTGTGCATCAGAACATGATTTGTGTTTTATCGATGATAATGGGTTACCACATTCCGCAGGTTATTTGAATTTACATGAACGTTGTGAACTTGACAAGTTAGATAATGCATTGATGTCCGACCTTTTACCACATGAGCGTCGTATAGTTCAAGATTGGATTAGAGATACATTCAATCCAATTAAATCATATAACCCGAAACATTCTACATATTCATTAAAACATCTACTGGAAACTAAAACAGGAATTTATTTAACAAATAACCAGATGAAGGATGCTCTGCTTAATATGGGTTATACCTGCCAAAATGAACATAAAATCAACTGGCTTGTTAATGTTAGCGAAATGGGAATCAAATATGTAAAGTGAACTTAGATAGATAAAAGGGGCACGAAAAAATGAAAGAAATCGTAAAATTCTTAAAAGAAGCTGAAACATATTACTTGGCAACGGTCGAAGGCGATTAGCCGAGAGTGCGTCCGTTTGGCACGGCACATATTTTTGAAGGCAAGCTGTACATCCAGATTGGTAAGAAGAAGGATGTTTCCAAGCAGCTGCATGCCAATTCGAAAGCAGAGTTGTGTGCATTCAAAGGTGGCGAGTGGATTTGTGTTTCCGGTGAGCTGGTAGAGGATGACCGTGTGGAAGCAAGACAGTCTATGCTGGATGCTTATCCGGGACTGAAGAAGATGTATGCCGCAGATGATGGAAACACTGAGGTGTTCTACTTCAAGAATGGTGTGGCTACCATTAGTTCTTTCACCCATGAGCCGAAAGTGATCAAGTTTTGATGATATGCCGTGTGAACTCCTGGAGTTCACACGGTAGTTTTTGAAGGTTGATGTATAGTTTGCAACGGAAATAAAAGAAATGGAGCGTAAGAAAAATGAATTTATCAAAAATACACCACATTGCAATCATCGTATCTGACTACGAAGTTGTCAAGAATTTCTATGTGAACAAGCTGGGATTCTCTGTTATCAGAGAGAATTATCGCCCGGAGCGTAAGGACTGGAAACTGGATCTGCGTGTCAATGAATACACAGAGCTGGAGATTTTCGCTGAGGAAAACCCGCCGAAGCGTGTGAACCGCCCGGAGGCCTGTGGCCTGCGTCACCTTGCGTTCTGCGTTGATAGCGTGGAACAGACAGTGAAAGAACTGGCAGCGGTCGGAATTGAATGTGAGCCAATCCGTGTGGATGACTATACCGGAAGGAAGATGACTTTCTTCCATGACCCGGACGGACTACCGCTGGAGCTGCACGAATAATCATGGGAGAAAAAAGAGCGTATAAATCTCGGAAGCCAGGTGGCGGTCCAAAGAAGCTAA
>CABRZK010000325.1 GCA_902475415.1 uncultured Eubacterium sp. | reverse complement strand
AAGAATAAGGTATCAGGGATAGCAAGTAACCAGGCTGTCACTCGGACAATGAGTGACAGCTTGGTTTGCGAGTATACGTCAAAAGATTCTGTGCCCTTGTATTTTCCCTTATCAGAGTTCAGTCCGGACTTAAGCTCCACAGTGAAGTGGTCCTCCCAGACAATGATCCGCTCAAGCCAGCGCTTTACCAGGGCTTCGTCGAAAGCTTCCAGGTGTGCGGGCTGCTGCTTTATGAAATAGCGCACCTCCTCTCTGCAAAATGGGTATAGAAAAAGCACCGTCCAAATAACCCTTGAACGATGCTCTGATAGTTAGCGGATTGTTGCTCAATCTTCTATCTCTTTATATTTTGTTTTATTGCAGCGGTCACTGCATCTATATTGAATGGCTTTGAAATGTGTCCGTTCATTCCAGAATCCAAGGATGCCTGTACATCTTCCCTGAAAGCATTTGCAGATTGTGCGATGATTGGAATTTTCGCAGCGTCTGGGCGCTCCTTGCTCATTGCACGAATTGCCCTTGCCGCCTGATGCCCATTCATTTTGGGCATCAGGACATCCATTAGAATCACATCATATGTGTCTGCTGGATTGTTGGCAAAACAAGCAACTGCGTCCTGTCCGTCTACTGCACGAGTTACATGCATACCTGCTTCTTCGAGCAGCGTGATTGCCAATTCCGCATTCAGCTCATTATCTTCTGCGAGAAGAACCTTTACTCCATTAAGGCTGACATCCTGTATCAGATTCAGCTCAGGTATCTGTTTTGGGTCTGCAAGTTCCATAGGAATTTCTACTGTAAAAGACGAACCACACCCTTTCTTGCTGTGAACCGTAATTGTACCGTCCATCAGTTCTACATATTGCTTGGAAATTGCCATTCCAAGCCCCGTTCCGGCATAATGTGTTCGTGCGCCGTTATCCTCCTGTGAAAAGGGTTCAAACAGCCTTTTCTGAAATCCTTCACTCATACCAATGCCATTGTCTTTTACCGCATAACTGCTTACAATATGCCGTTCGTCTATGCCCGGTTTGATACTAATTTCAAAAGTAATCGTTCCGCCATCTTTTGTAAACTTGACCGAATTACTCAGAAGATTCGTCAATATCTCACGAATTTTTGTTGCATCCGTCAGAACATAAAGTTCTTTGGGGATGCTGCGATGTATCTCAAATGTTAAATCCCGATTCAGTAGGAGTCCATCCACGATAGCAATCACATTATCTATTAGGACAGGCAAATTCTCCGGCTCAGGTGAGAAGCTTACCTTTCCGTTCTCGATACGGCTAAGATCCAGCACATTATTCAATAACAACAGCAGATGCTCTGAACTTATTTTTACCTTTTGCAGACTATCGTGAATTTCAGATACATTTGTCTGGTTCAGTGCAATGTCCGTAAATCCGATAATAGCATTCATAGGTGATCGAATATCATGTGACATGTTAAGTAAGAAGGATGATTTTGCTCTGTTTGCGGTCTCTGCTTTTTCCGCAGCCTCGCGCAACAAAAGCGTCTGTTCAATTTCATTTTCTCTTTTTCTTTTGTAGCCGATAAAGCAGACAGCACAAAGCAAAAACAGCACACATCCTGCCATAGCTCCAACATAAACGGATGCTCTTCTTGTTCGCTCTACAAGCCCATTCACAGACTGCATATCCATTTCAATGCATAAAGCACCAACTATTTCATCCGAATCGCCCGTTATAGGATAACAGGCTGTGAAAATAGGACCCCATGTCGTATCAACAATGTTCTGCGAATACACCGTTTCTCCTGAAAGAGCCTTGTTAATATACGGAATCATTTCATCCTCAATATAGTCTCCCGGATGTCTGACATCTCCTGCGTTGGGATCCAGACCGTCCACCACATAGATCAGCCTGTTTTCTTCATTTCGGGTGGCGGTGTATAAATATCTGGTTGAATTCAGCGTTCGAATTTCATTTAGAAACGAGGAAATCTCGTGATACATTTCTGTATTTTCATCAGATTGATGGCGGAGCGTGGCAAATTCTTCTCTTCCGATTTTTTTATTTACCAATTTATGAATTGCATCTGCATTTTCCATATCACGTTTGAGTTCCGTTTCAAGGGCGATATCTGTATACGATTTTTGCAGAATATATGTATATGCTGATGCCAACAATGTGATTGAAAGCGTCAAAATTGCAAATAAACCTATGGAAAACTTGGTAAATCTCTGCTTTAACTCTTGGATGTCTTTGACTGACTTCTTGTCTGCTTGTGTTTTCATTCAATTTGACTCCACTTTTTATTTCATAGAAATATGTGGAAGGGGCTGATGTAAATACCGCATCTGCAGAGCGTGCATTTTTCCATCAGCTGATTCGCTTTTCAGATTTATCCTTTAATTGTTTCCTTATCCGTTCGGATGTTCAGATTTGTTGCTGACATACGCACAACCTCCACATGGCTTACAGTATACTCACATACTCGTGTCACGTCAATATAGTGTCATTATATGAGCTGTGAACTTTCTGTGAAAAGGCATCCATGTCAGATTGCGTAGCCATCTGCGAATAGCCTTTATATTCATCAGAAGGGTGATCCCTCTGGGATGGGGATTTATCCGTGGATATGCGGCTTTGCGATATGAGAAGGTTTATTTTTTTGTTTGGGGTTTCAAACTTTTATGTGACAAACATAACTGTCTGTGTTATTATAAAAAT
>CABRZK010000324.1 GCA_902475415.1 uncultured Eubacterium sp. | reverse complement strand
TTCAACAAAAGAAGAGCGCGATGAAGTACGGGCAATGATCGCAAAAATGGAAGAAGAGAATGTACATTAACAGTCAGGTTTAATGAGACATACAACAAATATAAAAAGTCAGGAAAGTAAGATTTCTTGACTTTTTTTCGTATTGCCATTAAAATGTAATAGAATTTTAACAATATAGTAAACATTATTTAAAAAGAAAGGCAGACTAAAAAAGAATGAAAAAAATTATCGTGGCTTTATTAATGACAGCGATGATCAGTTCTCTGGCAGCCTGTGGGGGAAAAGATCAGACAGGAACTGACGCAGGTACTTCTGCTTCAAGTGAGATATCAGCAACGCAGGAGAAAGGCAGTGCGACCGGCGAGGCATCAGCTGACACAGAAGAAACCTATGTTCCGGGAGAATGGGACGGTAATGTATATAAAAACACTTCTCTGGGAATGAGCCTGACACTGCCGGAAGGATGGCAGATTGGCACACAGGAAGACATTGATGCTGTAGAAAATGCAGGACAGCAGGTGACCGGAAATACGGCAGAGACCGAAGATGTCAGCAATTATGAGTTGTACATCTATAATCCAAATACCGGGTCAGCAATTGCAATGATGACGGAAAGCCTGGCAATGTTCGGCAATGTAACAGCCAAACAGTATGCAGAAACACTTTCCGAACAGCTTCTGGGATATCAGGATCAGGGAATTAGTTACAACCTGAATCCAGTCACAACCAAAAAAATTGGAAATACAGAATTTGTTTCTTTTGATGGAACTGCAGCATATCAGTCAAATAATATTTATCAGTGCTACGCCATTACAGAAAAAGGTGGAAATATGATTACGATGATTATTACCGGACCTTCTGAAAATGGTCAGGCGGAATGCGAGAGTGTAATCGCATCTGTTCAGCCACTGTCATAGCAGAGAATCAAAAACAAAAAATGATAGCCGGAAATAATAGACGGATCGACTTCAGGGATGAGAACCCTTTGAAGTCGATCCGTTTTCTTATTTCCGGCTGAAAACAGACATTTTACAACAAATCTGCGGGAGAACCGTTACTGAAATTATAAAATGATTATTTTTCATATACCGTATAATGATATTTTCGCAAAAGCTCCACAGCATGTTCGTAAGCATCAGCTTCATAGAACTCAACCTGCAAAACACCCTGCTGAAATTCACGGTTGTGGATAATGCCGATGTTTTTGATGCTGATATTATTGGAAGCAAGAATGGTTGCAATCGTAGCAATTCCTCCGGCTTCATCAATCAGATCACAGAACAGCTGGTAAACAGGGCGAATCGGACCACGATGCGAAATGTTGAAAGAATCACGGTATTCTTTTGCTGAACTGAAGAATTCCCTGATTTCTTCCGGATGGCTTTCCGAAATAGTGTTGCGTGTCTGCTGTAAGGCCTGGATGTAAGTGTCAATCAGTTCCAGAATCTGACTGCGGTTTGCTACACAGATATTTTCCCACATGGTCGGATCTGAAGACGCTACACGGGTGATATCTTTGAAACCACCGGCAGCAATCGTGCGCAGTGTCTCATCAGGATCATCCAGATTTTTTACCAGATTGACCAGAGTAGAGGCAATCAAGGTCGGCAGGTGACTGATGGAGCCGACAGAAAAATCATGCTTTTTGTAGTCAAGAATCAGCGGAACTGCACCGATGGATGCTACAAAATGCTCAAATTCATCCACTTTTTTCTGAGCAACAGTATGAGTAGGCGTCAGAATATAATAAGCGTTTTCCAACATATAAGCGGTGGAATATTCGTATCCTACGTGCTCCGTTCCGCACATAGGGTGACCGCCGATAAAGTGTTGTTCCAGATCCGGATATTTCTGGATCTGTTCGTGAATTCCGGTTTTGACACTTCCCACATCTGTCAGCAGCATATCATCATGCAGAATGCCGGATAATTCCCGGACATAATCTGCATTGTCGAGAACAGGGGCACACAGATAGATATAATTACAATCGGAAAATCCTTTGCCAACATGATCTAATGCTTCACAGATAATGCCATCAGCCAGTGCAGCATCCAGTGTGGCACGACAGGTATCATAAGCTACGATCTGAATGTCCGGATAGATGCGATGCACCGTCTTTGCAACAGAACCGCCGATATGTCCAAGCCCGATAAAACCGATTTTTTCTGGAATCATAATGTACCCTCCTCATTTATTTATTTTACTATGATTCATGTGTCACAGATAAAAATCATTTCCGTGACATCTTTTCAAATGATAACGCATTCAAATAGAAAAGTCAACACTTTAAAGTGTAAAAGCGCAAAAGCTATGAAAAATGAACATAAAGCCATCATCTACGAGATTTTAGCACAGAATAAAAAGTCATTCATGTTTTTGAAAAACGGGCAATTGTGAGATAATTATCATAAAAACAAGATAAAAACTGTGCATTTTTAATAAAAAGGTTGCAAAAAACTGAAAAGTTTAGTAAAATATAACTATGATTTTTTAATGTATTGGAGGAAATGACATGAATGTTTATACTACTGACAAGATCCGCAACGTAGTTTTACTGGGACATGGGGGTTCCGGAAAGACAACAATGGTTGAAGCAATGGCTTATCTGTCCGGAATTACCAACCGTATGGGAACTGTTACAGATGGCAATACCATCAGTGATTATGATAAAGAAGAAATCAAACGTGGTTTTTCCATCAGTACTTCTGTAGTTCCAATCGAGTGGAGAGATACCAAG
>CABRZK010000323.1 GCA_902475415.1 uncultured Eubacterium sp. | reverse complement strand
TTTCACAGGATCTACAAAATACAGTGGTACGCAATCCGCATAAAATGTCACCAGCGCCAATCCAGGGACATTTGTGACCAGTCCATCCGTATCAGTGTAATCTCTTGGACTGATAATTCCCTTTCCTGCATCTTCCTCTGTCACTACCCTGACATTTGTTGTATGTGTCTGATCAGAACAGACCAGATTTTCACACGTAACGCCAAGCGTCTCCGCCACACGTCGATAGTTTTCCTCGACAGATTCTTTTACATCCCCACGGCTGAAGCTCAGATTCAACGTAGAAAAAATCCCCTGACTGACACCACCATAACGGGTGGTAAAACAGTGTTTCACCATATCTGTTGCTTCCAGCAACGGAAAATGAAACAGTGGTATCGTCTCTCCATTCTCCAGTTCATGGCATTTCAGTTGCAATATCTGTGAGTTTTTCTCTTTTCTGCTAATGTGCAGTCTGCTCACATCTTCCTTTAATGTCTGATTCCAAACATCCATCTAAATCACCCGTTTTCTTTCTGCATTCATTTTATTAAAAACGAAAATTACCACAATAAAGAAATGCATTTTCCAATAATATAATCTCCTCCGGTGAAACCTGTGCCACGTCAAACCGACAGGGCTGATCTGCAGAATATCCATACCGTTTCAGATAATACGCAGCTGCATTCGAAATTTTCTTCTGTTTCCGGAAATCCACCGCTTCGCAGGGTGCTCCGAATTTCAGATTGCTTCGATATTTCACTTCCACAAAAACCAGATATCCATCTTTTCTGGCAATCAGATCTATTTCACCAAAACGACAGGAGAAATTATTCGTTACAATCGTATAACCCCGCTGTCTCATCCAGTCAGCGACCCGTTGTTCCTGCGTTTCTCCTAATTCACGTTTATTCATAAGTGCCTTTCCACTCTCTCAGGCATTCTGCACATCTACTCAGTTCAGACTTCAATAAAATTATGTATAAAGCTTCTTCTGTGAATTGGCGTCGGGCCATATTTTTTTAATGCTTCTATATGAGCAGCCGAACCATATCCTTTGTTAGATGCAAAACCATATTCCGGCATCACTTTGTCATACTCCACCATCAGGCGATCCCTGGTCACTTTCGCAATGATACTCGCTGCACCAATGGAAATACTTTTTGCATCTCCCTTGATAATCGGGACCTGATAAATACCTACTTCCGGAATGGTAACCGCATCATTCAGCAACAGATCCGGCTGTGGATTCAGTTTACTGATTGCCTCACGCATTGCCTCATACGTTGCCTGTAAAATATTGATCTCATCAATACGGGCGGGCGACGCCATACCAATGCCGGTTGCCACCGCCTGTTCCATGATAACGTCATACAGCTCTTCCCTTTTTTTCTCGCTAAGCTTTTTTGAATCGTTGATATACAAAATATTGCAGTCTTTCGGCAAAATCACCGCACCAGCTACCACCGGACCGGCCAGCGGACCTCTGCCAACCTCATCAATGCCACAGATAAAAGCATAGTCAGCATATTTACGCTCATAGATTTTTAATGCATCAATCCTCAGCAACTCTTTTTTATATTTTTCCAGCCGCTTCTGAGCCTGCACAACAATCGTTTTTACACCGGTGCGCTCATCCGTACCATATTCCTGAATAAAAGCATCCAGTTCGGTTTCTTTTGTTGCTTTTAATTCTTCTTTAATCTCACCAATCTTTTTTGCTTCCATTAATCCGCCTCCGGCAACTCCAGTGTAATGCGACCCAGACGACCGGATCTGAAATCATCAATCACCAATGCGGCTGCCTTACTGTAATCAATTTCATTGCCGCGCTGTACGCAACCACGTTTTTTTGCAATTGCCTCTAAAATTTCTACCGGACGTTCTGCGTTTTCTTCCACTTCATAACGTGTTTCTAACGTACCTGCATAGTTTTCCTTCAGATAAGAAATCAGTTCCAGCGAAAGTTCATCAATATTCAGAATTTCATCTTTGATAGAGCCAATCAGTGCCAGACGAAGTCCCACCATCTGATCATCAAATTTCGGCCACAAAATACCCGGTGTATCAAGTAATTCCACATCTTTATTCAGGCGAATCCACTGTTTTCCCTTCGTCACACCCGGTTTATTTCCTGTCTTCGCACATGCTTTTCCCGCAAAAGTATTGATAAATGTTGATTTTCCCACATTTGGGATACCTACAACCATTGCTCGCACAGGACGATTTTTAATCCCACGGCGGCGGTCACGTTCTATTTTTTCTTTACATGCTTCCAGGATGACATTCTGAATCTCCTTCATACTGTTTCTGCGACGTGCATCCAGTTTTACCACATAAAATCCTTTTGCTTTGAAATAAGAAGCCCATGCCTCATTTTTTCTATCATCAGACAAATCTGACTTATTTAATAAAATCAGACGTGCTTTATTTTTTCCAAGTTCATCAATATCCGGATTTCTGCTGCTGAGTGGAATTCTTGCATCCACAAGCTCAATCACCAGATCAATCAGTTTGATATCTTCCTGCATCTGACGTTTTGCTTTTGTCATATGTCCCGGGTACCACTGAAAATTCATATTTTATCCCTCTTTCTTCTATTTTATACGTCCCATTTTCTTGAACGGACGTATTACAAACCATGCTTTTCCTTTGATATATTCTTTCTTCACATTTCCAATATTCGCATAACGGCTGTCCTCACTGCTGTTTCGATTGTCTCCAAGTACAAAATATTCATCTTCACCAACAGTAATCTCCT
>CABRZK010000322.1 GCA_902475415.1 uncultured Eubacterium sp. | reverse complement strand
CAGTCATTTTTTTAAACCACCGCATAAAATGACTGGAACTGCACTGGCAGATGTTGGCAGCATCAGCCACGTGCAGCTTCGTTCCATAGTGCACGGAAATCCACTGCAGGACCTGTTTCAGACGCATCGTATCTGCTGTTTCCGACGAAGGAAGCTGTTTTCCCTGTGCCATAAGAATTGCCAGAAACCGAAATAATGCTCCTTTGATCAGGAGTTCATATCCCGGCAGCTTTGTCCGATTGGCATCCTCTGCCTCACGCAGACAGGCCGCTGCCTCCTGATAACATCCATCCTTCTTATTCAAAATTCCGGACAGCTCCAATCGACCGCTCTGCAGAGGAAGCAGATATTTTTCCGCACAGAGATCTCCGGCTCCTCCCAGAAGTTCAAGATCGAAAATAATGTTCTCATACTCCATAGAACTTCCCTTTTCCTGGCGAAATGCATGCAGCGTTCCAGGCGAAAAAATAAAAATATCTCCTTCCTGTGCCCGACAGACCGTGACACCCATCTGGATAAATCCATGTCCTCTTTTCACAAAAACGAGTTCCATACTGTCGTGCCAGTGCAGTGCCACCTGTGGAAAATCTCCCGGAATCGTGCATGGATAAATATTAAATGGGAAACGTATCTCCCCATGTTTTTTCTTTTCCTGCAATGAAAGTGGATTCTTCATGTTTTTCCTCCTTAATGATAGAATTGTATAAGATTTTGCTCGTTTTGTGTGATATATCTAAGACATAGGTATTAATCGTGTTTTCATATTAAGGAGGTTTTTATGAATTTCACTGAAACATTACAAAACATTACCAAAAAATCTTTGTCCGATTGCAGTAATCAGGAACTGTATCTGGCACTTCTCGAAATCGTGCGTCAGAAAAGTGCTGACCGCATCCAGCCTGTTACCGGAAGGAAGCTGTACTATATCAGTGCAGAATTTCTGATTGGAAAACTGTTATCCAACAACCTGATCAACCTTGGTCTGTACGAGGAAGCCCGCGATGCTCTGGCTGCTGCCGGCAAGAATCTGTCCGACATTGAAGAAGTCGAGCCGGAACCGTCCCTTGGAAACGGCGGTCTCGGACGTCTGGCAGCCTGCTTTCTGGATTCTCTGGCGACCTTAAATCTGCCGGGAGACGGTGTCGGTCTGCGGTATCATTTTGGTCTGTTCCATCAGTCTTTCGAAAACGGACTTCAGAACGAAAAACCAGATCCGTGGCTGACCGCCCACAGCTGGGCTGAAAAAACCGATATTACTTACCCGGTTGAGCTGGCTGGAAAAACTTATACTGCCCGCCTGTACAAACTGGCAGTTACCGGCTACGAGGGTCGTACCAACACGCTGAACCTTTTCGACCTGGATACCATCGATGAGACAATTGTTAAAGAGGGTATTTCCTTTGATAAAACAGAAATTGCCAAGAATCTGACCCTTTTCCTCTATCCGGATGATTCTGATGAGGCCGGCCGGCGTCTTCGCGTCTTCCAGCAGTATCTGATGGTTTCTGCCGGAGCCCAGCTGATTCTCGCTGAAAGTGCAGCACGGGGCTGTAATTATCATGATCTGGCAGATTATGCTGCAATCCAGATTAATGATACCCATCCGAGCATGGTGATCCCGGAGCTCATCCGCCTTCTTGAAGAAAAAGGAATTGCATTTGAAGAAGCAGTCGACATTGTGACAAAAACCTGTGCCTACACCAACCATACCATTCTGGCAGAAGCACTGGAAAAATGGCCGCGTGCTTACCTGGATTCCATTGTCCCGCAGTTGATGCCGATTATCGAAAAACTGGATAAACTTGCACGCACCCGCACAGAAGATGAGACGCTTGCTGTCATTGACACTGACGATCTTGTCCATATGGCACACATGGATATCCATTTTACTCATTCTACCAACGGTGTGGCAGCTCTCCATACCGAAATTTTGAAAAATTCTGAGCTGCATGGTTTTTATGAGCTTTATCCAGAAAAATTTAATAACAAAACCAACGGCATTACTTTCCGCCGCTGGCTGTTAGAGTGTGATCCCAGACTTACTGCTGTACTGGAAAAACATATCGGATCCGGTTTCCGGAAAGACGCTTCTGAGCTGGAAAAACTGATGAATTTTGCAGATGATACTGCGGTTCTCAATGAATTAACGGATGTAAAGAAGGCAAATAAAGAAGCACTTGCAGACTGGCTTCTTCGTACCCAGAATATTGTTTTAAATACCAATGCTGTATTTGATATTCAGTCCAAACGTCTGCATGAATACAAACGTCAGCAGCTGAATCTGCTCTATCTGATTCATACTTATTATGAAATCAAAGCCGGTCATCTGCCTGCTGTCCCGCTGGTAAGCATTTTCGGTGCAAAAGCAGCGCCTGCCTATATCATTGCAAAAGACATTATTCACGCTCTGTTGACGCTGTCCAAAGTAGTTGCTGCGGATCCTGAAGTTTCCAAATGGCTGCAGATTGTCTTCATTGAAAATTATAATGTCACAGCCGCTGAGAAACTGATTCCTGCCTGCGACCTGTCTGAGCAGATCAGTCTGGCATCCAAAGAAGCTTCCGGTACCGGCAACATGAAATTCATGTTAAACGGTGCACTGACCCTCGGCACCATGGATGGTGCAAATGTGGAAATCAGTGAGCAGGCTGGTGAAGATAATATTTATATCTTCGGGCAGACTTCCGATCAGGTTATCCACCGCTATGCAGCCGGAGATTATCAGGCAATCCAGTGGTATGAAGGTGA
>CABRZK010000321.1 GCA_902475415.1 uncultured Eubacterium sp. | reverse complement strand
TATACACGCTCCCAGATGGAGATATCTTCTGTTGATTCACGTGAAAATTCAAGACCGACCATACGATATTTCGGATGTTCTTTACGCGCCAGTGCTGCCTCTTTACCAATGAAATCTTTATCAGCGGCAACGGCCCATCCGAGTCCACACTCATATGGACTCAGGTGCTTAAAGTCCTGTTTGAGCGCGAAGCCTTTTTCCATTGGGATAGATCGGACATAGACTTCAAGAGTTTGAAGTTCACGTCCTCCGACAGCTTCGACAGCTTTCAGTGCTAAATTGTGAATTTCTGCACTCTTATCAAATGCAGAATAGATTTCATAGCCATTTTCACCGGTGAAGCCGGAACGGTGAATATAGACAGGAATATCGCCAATCTTACGCTCGCAGATGCCAAACCGTTTGAGTTCGTCAATCGGTTTATCTAACATGGCATTCATCGCATTGATACTATCAGGTCCCTGTATGGCATACATATCCCAGTCATAGGTGATGATTTTTGTCTGAATATCAGCTGTACCTTTGTGCTTCTCAATCCACGGTAGCAAACGTGGTCCATAGAGGTCGGAGACCCAGTACAGACCATCTGCCATGTGCATGACGATCACATCGTCAATGATTTCACCGTTTTCATCCAGCGATGCAGTGTATTTTGAACGTCCGACAGCAACTTTGGAAATGTTGCTGATATAAATCTTTTGAAGAACCTCCAGTGCGTCTTTGCCGGTAATCTCTACGATATCGTGTGTCCAGCGGTAAAATCCCACACCCTTACGTATAGCATCAGCGTCTGCGCGTGCGACGTTATCTTCTCTAAACAGCATATTTTGTCCTCCTCCTTTACAGCATTCGCGAGTCTTCCTTGCGGATGACCTTGATGTACATTTCTTCTTCGTCACGATTTTCGATTACACAGGACCATTCCGTGCTGACCAGCGTTTTAGCTGCACCATTCCACTGT
Source organism: uncultured Eubacterium sp. (assembly GCA_902475415.1). GTDB lineage: Bacteria > Bacillota > Clostridia > Lachnospirales > Lachnospiraceae > Eubacterium_I. Next base: position 1,791 of record CABRZK010000321.1, on the reverse strand, counting down.
GCCTCGTAGGCATCTACCAGTTCATCCAGAGGTGCCATCTCATAACGGGCAGTAAAGTCCTCTGATTTGACCTTGATCCAGGTTTCATCCTTGGTCCAGCGAACCATCTCATAGGGGACCTGTTGTACGTCCAGCATATAGCGGATATATCCGCCGAGAATACGGCCGTCGTTCTCGTCCATATCATGAGGAATGCCCAGAAAACTCCGCAGACCTTCTTTTGCAAAGGGATCGATAAACTGATTTTTACCGGCAGTAGCAAAGATAATGCGGAATACTCGCATGAATTCATCTTCATCAGGCGCCATCTCTTTAATAGCCATCATTGGGAACTGGATAGACCATACCCAGCCCATTTGCGCAACCCAGTGATATGCTTTTTCCAGCGATGTTTCCTCGCCGAAGTTCTGTGTGTATTGACCATTACGCAGACACTGACCATCTTTGACCATGCGTTCTCGAGGCGTATCATGAATAGGATCTACAGGTTGCTGCATATGTTCCAGCCAATCCTGCTTCGGCAGTCCATAGACATCCCGTCGTTCTGCCACGACACGACAGTGCTTGTTACCACAGCCTCGTGCCTGGCACATATTCAGTGCCACTTCGTTTTCTGTTCCGTTGGAAGAAGCCAGATCGAAGTTTGCAGTGAACATACTGGTGGTCATATTGCACAGTTCGCTGCCCACAATATCCCAGGGACAGGTATCCAGCTCTTTTTCCACTCGATTTCGGGTAAACTGTATTACTCGACCGGCCATATTTTCCCATTCATCGCCGGAGTCACCGGTAATGCCACCAAGCCAGCTGGATTTTTCACAAAGCTCCGGGATGTTAAATGCTTCATAGAGAGCAGCATTAACATAGTTTTTCTGTTCATCGGGGCTTCCTGCAACTGCCATATTCATCATATTGGCAATATTGCAGATGGCTGCGGTGCGTTTTTCCCAGTTAGGTTCAAAAATGCGCATGACCTGAAAAAGATTGGCAGTCATAGCGGCAATTTGGCGATTCAGCTGTCGATAGGCTTCTTCCTCCGTAATTAGTCTGCCCCAGGCAGTTGAAAAGCATTTTTTCGTCTCCAGTTTTTCTTTTAGCATGGTATACCTCCTGTCTACTTTTGTTTTGATTTATTATAGTCAAAAAATACTGCATCGAACATTCTACAAAAAGATGGTTTTTATCTTCTTCTTTACATACAATTTGTATTCTAAAAAACCATACAATTTATATGGCCATTATTTGTGAATAATGCATATAAAACAGATGCCACCCATACAAAACGTATGGGTGATATCTTGACAGCTTTTTTTTGAAAAATTATAATATTTTTAGAATAATTTGGGAGGCTGGTTATGAAGTTATGCGCGGATATTCTTTATTGGAGGCTGAAAGAAGAACTGACAGGAGTTTTGTTTCATGGCAGGAAGAACAGTACACTGATCTTGAACCGACCGGAATTTTATCTGGATCGATCTCAGTCCTTTGAGGAAAATAGTGTCTATGTCTGTTCTGCAGATCATTTACCACAGACACCAGAGTTGGGAGAAAATGTCTGTCTGGTATGTTTGGGAGAACACTGGAATCTTAATGCCTACTATGAGCGGTGCAGCGTTATTCTTATACATGGCAGCCAGGACATTTTTCGAATATTCAATTTGGTGCAGGAGGTATTCAATCAATATGATACCTGGGAGGAAAGGCTCTGGTTCATCCTGCGCCATGGTGCAGCTTTGTCTCAAATGCTGGATGCCAGCAGAGGCATCTTTGAAAATCCAATGCTGCTTATAG
>CABRZK010000320.1 GCA_902475415.1 uncultured Eubacterium sp. | reverse complement strand
TTGCGACAGCTTTAATAGATTATCACATCTTTCGTCGCTTGTCAACAACTTTTTCACTTTCTTTTGTTGTCGCCTCATTTCGACAGCTTATTTATTCTATCGCTTATCTCATGATTTGTCAACAACTTTTTTAACAAGTTTTCAATCACAGACCTGCATGCCATGCATTCTGCATCTTGATTTTTCCTGTTAATGCTGTCACATCAGCGACAGCTTGCTTATAATAGCACTCACGTCCACAGAAGTCAACAGCTTTTTGCATTTTTTTACAAAGAAAGACAATTCCGCAAATTTACAGAATTGTCTTTCTCCTATGTCTCTGATTATTTAGGAAGGAAGTTTAAAATAGAATTCCACGCCCTCACCAATATTATGTACACCGTACCCTGCTTTATGAGCTTTTAAAATCACTGCACTGATTGCCAGTCCCATGCCTGACGTACCACTTGTTTCCTTTCTGGAATTGTCGCCTTTATACATCGGGGTCCAGATTTCTTTCATCTGTTCTGTTGGTATCTGATTTCCCTCATTATAGACACTGACCGATCCTCCCTCGATTGTAAATCGAATGACCCCGTTTTTTCTGCAAAAACGGACAGCATTTGACACAAAATTATCCATTACCATTGCAATTAATTTTTCATCACAAATCGCTGTCGTATTTTCTGCATCATCCCAGATTATCCGGATTTTTTTCTCCTCAATCTGTTCCCTGTAGCGAGCGCAGCTACGTTGCAGCATCTCTTCCAGAATACACTCTGTCTTGTCAAGTTCATAAAATGAATCACTGATTCTTGTGTATGCAAGCATGGACATCAATAATTCATTCATATGATCCGCTTCTTTCTGCATCATTCCGATATAATGTTCCTGTTTTTCCGGATGGATGCCTTCTTCCAGACATTCCGCACTGTTTTTAATTACGGCAGCCGGTGTTTTCATTTCATGTGCCATGGCATTAATAAATGCATTTTTTAACCTGGCCAACTCCTTTCTTTTTTTCTGCATGTACAATGTAACAGCGATAAGGAACACCGCTACTGCCTGACCGATCACCCAGATTGGAACCGTATATTTTTTCAATACACCATCATGCAACGCCAGGTATACCGTGTCTGCATACATGCTGATGGTATAATTACTCAGATCATATCCGTTAATCGTTCCCTTCACCGTCGCCTGACATTTATCGGTAATCATTGCATCGATATACTGATTCGGCATATATACAAACAAATCCATAGAGCCCTGCTCAATTTGAACCTCTTCCCCCATCATTCCATCAGACAGACAGTTCAGATTAGATACACGATAAACCCATTTTTGCTTACCAAAAGCATTCTTGTTGATTGTAATGTTATTATATTTATGAACGGAACTTCCTAATTCTACTGAATTCACCCGGAACACACCGCCATTATAGTATCCTTCTATTTTTTTTACCACTACATTTCCCTGCTCCTGTCGATAAAATTCCTTAAACTCATTCCAACCGTTGTTTGTTTCATTATCGAACCATTCGCCGAGGGGAATCCATTCCCGTTTCAGTTCATGCGTTTCTTCCTCATATGTGATCCATATACACCCAACTTCCGGTCCACTCAAACCATAAAGTATCTTCCCACTCTCATCTGTAAATTCTACATTGATTCCAAATCTGCTGTTCCAGTTTATGTCATCACTATCCGGAAGAATATCTCCAAGTCCCATATATGTCTGTTCTGCCAGATCCTTACCTGATGTCGTCTTTCCCACATTCATATTATTTTCAATCAGAGACTGTACATTCTGTGTCATCAATGTCAGTCTTGTTTCCCAGCTTTTGGAAGATATCTGTATCAGAAATATGGTGGACAGCGCAGCAATACCGAGAAAAATAATCTCAATCAAAAATGCAATACGATACTCTTTCCACAATCTTTTCTTATCTTCCCACAATACCTTCAGTTTTTTCATGCCGTCCTCCTCAAATTATTTTTCAAAAATATATCCCTTTTTCACAATGGTGCGTATACAATGTCCATAATCTCCTAATGCTTTTCGCAGATTTTTCACATGGGTATCTACCGCCCGGTCATTTCCGCCATATTCATATCCCCAGAGCTTCACAATAATCTGTTCTCTGGTCAGAATGCGATTTGGATTTTCAAAAAAATATAATAATAATCGATAATCAAGTGACTGCAACTGCACTGCTTTGTCATCACAGAAAAACTGCTGGCGTTCTTTATTCAGCCAAATTCCATGCTTCTGTTTCTGCATTTTTCCCTGCTCATACCGTTCCAGCACCGCCTGACATTTTGCCAGAAGGACGCGCAGGGAAAACGGTTTCAAAACGTAATCATCTGCCCCAAGTTCATATCCTCTCAGTTGATCCTCTTCCAGCACTCTTGCTGTCAAAAATAAAACCGGTACAGATTCTCGTTCCCGGATTTTTCTGCAAAGGGTAAAACCATCCATTCCCGGCATCATCACATCCAGCAGAATCAGCTGGTAATTTTTCGTCTGTACAGCTTCCCATGCTTCCTCCCCATCTGCCATAGCGTCAACTTCAAAGTCATGTTCCATCAGAAAATCCGTAATCAATTCCCTCAAATTATCATTATCTTCGGCCAGTAAAACTCTATGCATCTTAAAATTCCCCCAATATTTTTCTTTACTCATAGTATAACACAGTCATGTGTATTCTTTATGTATTTCTGCTTAGGTAAGTTTGGTGGCTAAATGGGAGGTTGTAAAGACAAAATCGGAGAATCTTTCCTCAAA
>CABRZK010000319.1 GCA_902475415.1 uncultured Eubacterium sp. | reverse complement strand
GGCACAGATATTCCACACCATACCCCTTTGTAGCACCCAATGGGCAATACTCCAGGTATTCTTTACAGGAGAAAAAGCTGCTGCATTTTCCTTTTTCCCACTCTGCATGTGCTTTCTGAAATTCTTCCAGACGTTCTTTATGTTCCAGATCGATCAAAAGCATCTTCGGTGGCTCTTCATATAACATGCTGTTCAGATCTCCGGTGATTTTACATGGCATTCCTGTCTTCTTCAGATAAAAATCCAGTTCCTTACTATGAGAAACGGCAAGTACCTGTGTATCTGAATATGTCTGAATATGTATTCCGGCTTCTGTCGCAGCTTCCAGCAGATAAGATGCATACTCTATTGGCACATGCTTTCTGCTCAGAATACAGTCCGCCGCAAAATCATAAATGGTTCCACCATTATAAGCTACCAGATAACACCCCGGCCTTGTCAGTCCAAGATCTTTTGCAATCTTTCGTCCACTGCTGATTGCCCGTCCGGTTGCAAGCGCAATATAATGTCCCTGATCTACCGCATTCCGCAAAGCATTTCGATTCTTGTCTGAAATCGTTTTATCATCCCGCATTAATGTTCCGTCAAAATCAATAAAGAATATCTTTTTTTCCATACTTTGTGCCTCCTGTGACAGATCTTTGTTGAATGTGCAGTGATTCTAAGAAAAAGTTATCAACTTGTACTGACCAGAACCACGCTCCAAGTCTCACATACATTCAACTTGAATTTTCTGTTTTTACATCACTATTATTTGTTATTTTATCACAGTTTCCACTTTGTTACTATCTGTAATTTCCCAAAATTTTAAAATTACGCGCCTCATCCCGCAGACCCAGTACCGCATTTTTAATGGCACTGTCATTCAGATTACCGCTAAGATCCATAAAAAAGCGGTAATCCAGCGGAGCTTTACTGATGACAATCGACTCGATCCGGTTCATATTCAAATTATTGTATGTCAGATGAGACATCAGATGATACAAGGAACCGCAGGCATCCGGAGCTTCAAAGCAAATACTGATCTTGTCCGCACCGCTTAACGTAACACGGTCTTTGGAAATCAGCAGATAGCGGTCTTTTGGCTGTGGACTTGTCTCATACTCTTCCAGAATGTAAAAACCATACTCTGCCACCAGATTATAATTGGCAGATACATAACCGGACCGGGGATCCTGCATCGGAAGAAATGCAAAATTCACTTCTTCCCGCTGTAATACTTCGCAGGCTTCCCGCCAGTTTTCACATTTCTGCAGTCCGCATTCTGCCGGGAAATAACTTCTGGAAGCATCTTCCGATGACGGTATAAAAGCAGCCGCCGCATGGCTAAAGTCAAGTTCTTTCACTTCCACAAAACCGGTTGGCGCAAATTTTCCATGCTCTGTCAAAAGCTGATACTGACGTTTTCTGCTGACAGACATAATGTGCTCAAATAATTCCCGTACACCGTGACTGTTGAAATCGGAATGTGCCAGTCCGGCTACAGAATCTAATTTTGACACTTCACGCTCTTTGTCAAACACGGCTTTTCCGGTTGAAATCTTATATTCTGCCACCTGCGTAGTCAACACCATACGTTTTTCAAACAAATCCACAATCTGGCGGTCAATCCCGTCAATTTCATTTCGGATTTCCAGTAAATCTTTCATCTGTCTTTGCTCCTTACTTTTCCAATTCTCCATTTCGCATATTTACAAAAATGTCTTACTGCCATCTCTGTAAATGAGAATCATCTCATAGCTGATATACTTTGTACATTTTAAGCGTCAGAATCTGCGCATAATTTCATTTTCCATATAGATCGGCTTCTGATGTGTGAGATGTATTTTGCCAGATCTTCCATTCAGGAAATTTCCATATTCTTGCTCCGATCTATAATCTACAGATCAAACAATGACAACTGATTGGATTCCGGCAGATCGGATAAAATTCCCAGATCTACCATCAGATCAATAACGGTCTTGCTGACCTTGGTCCGCTGTCTGAAATCATCTCTCGATAAAAATTTTCCATCTTTTGCCGCTTCCACTACCGCATCCGCCGCCTTATCTCCCAAACCATCAATGGTACTGATGGATGGCATCAGTTTATCATCAATAATCTGAAAATGGTGTGCTTTTGCCCGATACAGATCAATCGGTAAAAACTCGAATCCTCTTGCATACATTTCCTGTACAATTCGCATATCTTTATAAGTATCCTGTTCCTTTTTGGATAACGTATCTTTTCTTCGTTCATAATCATGCATAAAATATTCCAGGCGTTCTTTTCCCTGGCACATCAGCTCATAATTAAAGGAGGTAGCACGAATACTGAAGAAAGCGGCATAATAAGCCAGCGGGTAAAATACCTTACACCAGGCGATACGCCACGCCATCATAACGTAGGCTGCCGCATGGGCTTTCGGGAACATGTATTTGATTTTTTCACAGGACCATACATACCAGTCCGGTACACCATGCTCCAGCATATCTTTCTTGTATTCCGGCCATTCTTTGCATTTTCCATTGGCCACGGCGCCTTTTCGGACTCGCTCCATAATGGTAAATGCTTCCTCACTGTCCAGACCTTTACCAATCAGATAGGTCATAATATCATCTCGGGTACAGATGGCCGTGGAAATGGTTGCTTTTCCTTCCTGAATCAGCGTCTGCGCATTGCCCAGCCATACGTCTGTTCCATGAGACAATCCTGCAATTCGAACCAGATCCGAAAAAGCCTGCGGTTTGGTATCAATTAACATCTGCATAGCAAAATCCGTACCAAAC
>CABRZK010000318.1 GCA_902475415.1 uncultured Eubacterium sp. | reverse complement strand
TTTGCTTTATCTGCAAAATCCGCGTTTTGCTGTCCACTGTTTTTTTCATCTGTGTTTATTTCATCCAGCGCAAAATCAGATCCGCAATATTCACATTTATATTTCTGACTCTTCGGGTCAAAAATTAATTCTCCACCACAATTGGGGCATTTTATACTGACTGTCGCCATTTTTTCTTTTATCCTCTCGGTTTCCCGCACTCTGAGCAGAATTTTCCTGTATTAACTGCTCCACAGCCGCAGGTCCACGGTGCTTCCGGTGCCGGTTTCCCACATTCCGTGCAAAACTTTCCGGTATTGACTGCTCCACAACTACAGGTCCATGATACAGGCATTGGTTTGCCGCACTCCGAACAGAACTTTCCTGTATTTTCTGCTCCGCAGCTGCAAATCCAGCTTCCTGACTGTCTCTGATTTTGGAGATTCTGTACATTCTGCCTGTTCATCTCCATCTGACGCATATTGGCCTCAGATGCAGCTCCCATAACGCCGGAACCAGCCTGCATTCCCATACCCATGCCCATAAAACCGGATACAGAACCGGCTGCATTGGAACCAGCTGCTTCCATTCCTCGCGCCACAGATCCCTGTACATAACCATCTCTGATCGTCGGGTCAGACAGCATAGCTCCCTGATTACGCATATTGATCAGTTTTGTGGATGCATCATCATAGGAAATACTTGCGATACCAACGGATGCGATTTCCACACCACGGTTCTGCTTCCAGTCTTCATCCAGAATATCAGCCATATATTTACCAAGTTCACGTCCCTTAGAAGACACAAAGGAAATACGAATACCATCTGCGGACATCTGATTAATAGCTGACTGTAATGCTTCCAGAAATTCATCCAGAAACTGTTCATTGACATCTGACACTTCAACCTGAGTCAGATTTCTCGGAATTACTTCCGCATAAAACTTCAATGGATCACTGATACGGATTGAATACGTGCCGTGTGTTCTTAAAAACAGTTCTGCATTATAAAAATTATCAAAGTAATTGATTGGATTTCTCGTTCCAAACTTGATTCCCTTGATTTCCTGCAAATTCAGATAATACACTTTCTGTTCTGTCGGAGACTGACCACCATATTTGATACGTTCAAACACGGATTCCATGGCATTAGAAAAATCCCCGTTAAACAGCGATGGCTCCGCATCATTTTTCACTTCAAAATAGCCCGGCTCCGCTGTATAATCAACAATTTTTCCACCGTCAGTCAATATCATGAACTGATTGTCATATACATGAATCACAGAACCATCGGAAATTACATTTCTGCTACCTTTACGATTCTGTGACTTTTTATTCACCAATACTCCCGGCGTCATCAGCGTCTGCGCGCCCATATCTTCCGGTTCAATAACCTCCAGCCACTGGTCTGCCAGCCCTGAACTGACACTTTTTACTGCTGCTCTGATAATTCCCATGCCTATTCTCCTTTTAGCAACTTTCCCGGTTATACATCCTGTTCATTTTTCGATAAAGTAATCCACTTCAGATATGCATTGATAAACAGATCGATATTTCCATCCATCACGCTGTCCACATTTCCGGTTTCTGCGTTCGTACGATGATCTTTTACCATCGTATACGGTTGCATAACATAAGAACGGATCTGATTTCCCCAGCCGATTTCAGTCACATCACCACGGATATCTGCCGCTTTCTCTGCATTTTCCTGCTGTTTCAGCAAATACAGTTTTGCTTTCAGCATTTGCATGGCTTTGTCTTTATTCATATGCTGGGAACGTTCATTCTGACACTGTACCACTATACCGGTTGGTAAATGCGTGATACGGATCGCAGAAGACGTCTTGTTGATATGCTGTCCACCGGCTCCGCTGGAACGGTAGGTATCAATACGCAGATCATCATCGTTGATCTCTACTTCCACATCTTCCTCAATATCCGGCATGACATCACAGGACACAAAGGATGTCTGACGTTTTCCTGCTGCATTAAACGGGGAAATACGAACCAGTCTGTGTACTCCTTTTTCGGATTTCAGATAACCATATGCATTTTCACCGTGTACCTGGAACGTTACAGATTTGATACCTGCTTCCTCGCCATCCAGATAATCCAGCACTTCCACCTCAAATCCTTTGGCAGAAGCCCATCTTGTATACATGCGATACAACATACTTGCCCAGTCACAGGATTCGGTTCCGCCGGCTCCTGCATGCAATGTCACGATTGCATCATCTCTGTCATATTCGCCGGACAGTAATGTCTTCATACGAATATTTTCAAAACTTGTCTCAAATTCATCCAGTAATTCCTGAATTTCCGGAATTACTTCCGGATCATTTTCTTCATATCCCATTTCGATCATAAGTTCCATGTCTTCCATCTGGGATGTCAGCTGATGATAGATTTCCACATCATCTTTTTTGCTTTTGAGCTCTTTCATAAGCTCCTGGGAACGCTCCGGATCATTCCAGAAATCCGGTTCCTCCATCTTCCGCTCTAACTCCTGAATCCTCTGCTCTTTATTAGCGAGGTCAAAGTGAATCCCTTACTTCCTGGAGCGGGTGTTTGTATGCGTTCAATTTTGTTTTGAACTGGTCTAATTCAACCACCGAAATCACCTCTTTCTCTTATTTCAGGATAAATTATAAGCAAAATCGACTTATGATCAACATTCACCGGTCGCCAATCATACCTGTACGTTGGCTCTCTTGCACTCATGATCCAATTCGTCACTCGTCAATCATGCGAGCACGTTGACTCGTTTGCACTCATTATATCATGAACAAAA
>CABRZK010000317.1 GCA_902475415.1 uncultured Eubacterium sp. | reverse complement strand
GACGGTCACGGATATGACGTGAAGTAACGTATTTACCTTCCTGACCTGCCAGCGGGCTGTCGTTTACGATGAAATTCATGGAGATGGTCGGCTCGGAGATCTTCTGGAACGGAATCGCTACCGGATTTTCCAGATCACAGATCGTATCACCGATATGGATATCAGCGATACCGGAGATGGCTACGATAGAACCGATCTTTGCTTCTTTTACTTCTACTTTATTTAATCCGTCAAACTCATACAGTTTGCTGATGCGGACTTTTTTCTGTTTCTCAGGATCATGTGCGTTCAGCATGATGGCATCCTGGTTGACACGCAGGCATCCGTTGTCGACTTTGCCGACACCGATACGTCCAACGTACTCATTGTAGTCGATGGTACTGATCAGAACCTGTGTGTTTGCATCCGGGTCACCTTCCGGAGCCGGGATGTAGTTTAAGATGGTCTCAAACAGAGGCATCATATCTTTTGGCTCGTCGTCGAGACTTAAAGTAGCATAACCGTTTTTCGCAGATGCGTAAACGAACGGGCAGTCAAGCTGCTCATCAGAAGCATCCAGATCCATGAACAGTTCCAGTACTTCGTCAATTACCTCGTCAGGTCTTGCTTCCGGACGGTCGATCTTGTTGATGCAGACGATAACTGGAAGATTCAGCTCTAATGCTTTCATCAGAACGAATTTGGTCTGTGGCATAGCACCTTCAAATGCGTCAACCACAAGGATAACGCCGTTTACCATTTTCAGTACACGCTCAACCTCACCACCGAAATCGGCATGGCCTGGTGTATCAATGATATTGATTTTTGTATCTTTATAAAATACAGCAGTATTTTTAGACAGAATAGTGATTCCTCTTTCACGCTCGATGTCATTGGAATCCATGACACGTTCCTGCACTTCCTGATTCTGACGGAAGACGCCGGACTGTTTTAACAGCTCATCAACCAGTGTTGTTTTACCGTGGTCTACATGAGCAATAATTGCAATATTACGAATGTCCTCTCTCTTTGTTTTCATTATCTGTATCCTTCCTTCTGAAATGTATCAGTTGTTAAGTTGATTCCTATCTAAACGACAGGAAATATAATATTTCCATTAGTGCAACCAATTTATTTTATCACAAAATTCAGATTTGACAAGGGGTAATAGAAAAAGGTTGTCGACAAAATGAACGAAAAAAATCATCAGATCCATGATACATTATGGGAGCCGGCAGAAAAAAAACGTGAGATCGTTCAAATTTTGTTCTAAGAAATACAAAAAGGGAATAGATTGAAAACACAAAGAAGTACATGTGAAGAAGGGAGCTTACAAAAATGACAGATAAATTGTTTGAAAACAACCAGGTAGTGATGATGGGGGAAATTGTTTCCGAGTTTCAGTTCAGCAATGAGGTGTTTGGAGAAGGCTTTTATATTGTCGAATTGGCGGTTAATCGCCTGAGTAATTATTCGGATTATATTCCGCTGATGGTTTCGGAACGTCTCATCGATACCGGAAAGGACTACACCGGTCAGCTGATTCGCGTTACCGGTCAGTTCCGGTCTTATAACCGACATGAAGAAAAGAAAAATCGTCTGGTGCTTTCCGTATTTGTCAGAGAACTGGAATTTTTAGATGAGATAGATGAAAATGAGAAAACAAACCAGATTTTTCTGGATGGATATATTTGTAAAGAACCGATTTATCGAAAAACACCATTGGGACGTGAAATCGCAGATGTCCTGCTGGCAGTAAATCGTTCCTATGGAAAATCGGATTACATACCATGTATCTGCTGGGGCAGAAACGCCCGCTTTGCCTCAGGATTTACGGTGGGAAGCCATATTCAGATTCTTGGACGTGTGCAGAGTCGGGAATATGTGAAGCGAATCAGTGAAGAAGATGTGGAACACCGGGTTGCCTATGAGGTTTCTGTAAGTAAGGTGGAATTGCTGGAACAGGAGTAACATGTCGGAGAAGATGAGCAGAACATCAGTTGCATTTTTCTAACAAATGTGCTATGTTAATCTCCAATGGTTAGAAAATGTGACTTCGAAGGAGGAGACCATGAGTACAGGAAAAATACAGGTTTATTACGGAGAAGGCAAAGGAAAGACCTCTGCAGCTCTTGGATATGCCATACATGAGGCAAGCAAAGGAGAATCTGTCATCGTTATTCAGTTTTTAAAACGAAAAGATGAGGATGAAATCAGTTTCCTTGGACGTCTTGAACCGGAAATTCGTCTGTTCCGTTTTCAGAAATCAGAAAAATATTATCATGAGCTGCCGGAAGAAGAGCAGCTGGAAGAACAGATGAATATGAAAAACGGTATTAATTACGCAAGAAAGGTATTACAGACCGGAGAATGCAATATTTTGATCCTGGATGAAGTGTTGGGACTTCTGGATGAACATATTGTGACAGAGGATGAAATACTTCAGCTGATGGAATTAAAGTCTGAGGATATGCATGTGATCATGACCGGTCAGGTGATCAGTGACGGAATTCTGGAAAAGTCAGATGATGTGTATGAAATCTGCATAAAAAAAGAGGCATAGAGGTTGACATTTCATGCTGAAAGTGATATATTGAGCACCGATATGACAACTAAAAGATAGAGGTTGCGTGGTTTAAGAGTAATCTGTCGTATGCGCCGCATCGCAGAGGAGGACAGAGGAAAGGAAAACACGCCGAAAGGATATGCAGGAGCGGATGTGTATTACTTGGGTGCAATGTGAAGAACATTGTAACTGTCATCGGAAACGATGGTGCGCTATCACTGGAATAGAA
>CABRZK010000316.1 GCA_902475415.1 uncultured Eubacterium sp. | reverse complement strand
ATGATACGTTCCAGCAATTCGTTGATCTGTACACTGGCAATATTGATGTTACCTGCTGATTTGTCCATTTTTACAAGCGAAAGCAGATCATTGATGATCTTATTTTCCCTGTCAATTTCATCCCCGATATCTGCCATAAATTCCCGGTATAATTCTACCGGAATATCCTCCTGTCCAATCAGGGAATCCGCCAGTACCTTCATAGATGTCAACGGTGTTTTTAATTCATGGGAAACGTTTGATACAAATTCCTGACGGCTTTCATCTAATGTCTGCAGACGCTGTAACATCTCGTCACATGCTTCGGAAATTGTCTCTGTCTCAGAATAGGATCGCACACTGATAAAATCTGCTTCATATCCATCCTGAACATCTTTGATGGATTTTGTCAGGCGTTTAAATGGTCGAACCAGACCACTGGACACAGCAAATCCCGCTATCACAACTGCAACTGCAATCAGAAACTGTATCATCAGAGCATATTGTTTTAAAATTTCCAGTGTTGCGGCAATATTATCGGTAGATACACTGACCAGCATTACGCCTATGACATTCTTCCCTGACTCATCATTAATGGGAAGTGTCATCTCAATATAACGGTTATCTGCATCATATTTTTGCACAGTTTCCCCATTGTATGATTGCATTACTTCTTCTGAAAGTATCGTTTTCTGTTCATCCAGGGCATAGGTATCTTTTACAATGGTAAAAGCATGATCTATCAGCATAACCCGGCCATCATAAATCGTAGATAACTGATCTAATTGTGTCGTAATATTTGCTGATGATGTATCCTGCAGATAATTGTTCGCAACAATCTGTGTGGCAAGCAGTTTTGCCTGACTTGTGATGTCTACCGTACGAGTATCTACCGCCCTGTTTTCATAAGCAGACAAAATCCCTGTCCGCAGCAGAAATGTCGGAGCAATTCCAAATAAAATAATCAGAAGAAAAATCCGGAATTTCAGACTTTTTAAATATGTGATAATTGCTTTCAAATCCATTACCTCTGTTTGTCAGAATGATAATAATACCCAACACCCCATTTGGTGTGAACATATTTCGGCTCACTTGGATTTGCCTCTACCTTTTCGCGCAAACGACGTACATGAACATCAACCGTACGGAAATCTCCCGGGTATTCATATCCCCAGACCAGATTCAACAACCGTTCTCTGCTGTATACTTTTTCCGGCGTTTTGACCATCAGTTCCATCAGATCAAATTCTTTTGCTGTCAGTTTAATTTCCCGTCCTTTGATAAACAGACGTCTGCTTTCACAGTCCAGACGTACATCTCCATCCACAATTACATTCGGATTTTCTTCCACTTCTTTTCTGGAAGTCCGTCGCATGATAGCTTTCAGCCGGGCTTTCACTTCCAGAATATTGAATGGTTTTGTTATGTAATCATCTGCACCATATTCCAGACCAAGAATCTTGTCCATATCATCCCCTTTTGCCGTAAGCATCACGATGGGCACATTGGAAAACTCACGAATCTGCTGGCATACCTGAAACCCATCCAGTTTTGGAAGCATAATATCAAGGAGAATAATGTCATATTCCTTAGATTTTGCCATTTCCAGTGCTTCCTCTCCATCATATGCACAATCTGCTTCCATTCCATCTTGTTCCAGGCTGAATCGAATTCCCTTCACAATTAATTTTTCATCATCTACAACCAGCACTTTTTTCGCCATTTCGTCACCTCATTGAACTGTAATCTTATCTTTTATCTTGTCAAAGGTTCCCTGTTTAATGCCATCTACATTCATAATAGCTTCTGCATTTGCAAAAGAACCATGTTTCTCTCTGTATTCCAGAATTTGTTCCGCCCGGGTCTGCCCAATTCCTTTTAAGGTCATCAACTCTTCCATCGTAGCTGTATTGATATTGATCTTCCCATCTGCTGAAACCGATTCGGATTTGGTATCTGTGATGTTGACCGTCTCGCCTTGAAACGGAATCTGCAGTTTTTCCCCATCTGCCAGTGTCTCTGCCAGATTGACAGCCGAACGGTCTGCCTCATCCTGTAAACCGCCAGCCGCATCCACAGCTTCATATGCACGGCTGTATTCCGGCAATTCATATACACCAGGATTGCATACCGCACCACAGACATAGACAAATATGGATTGTGTCTCTGAAACCAGTTCCATCTGATCTGGTTCAGGTAAATCCGATATCATATCCTCATCCTCTGTCTCTGTGTTTTCCTTTGTCACGGATATTTCCTCTGCCAGAAGTATTTCTTCCGGCTTTTTGCCACATCCGCCAAAAATTCCCGAGAGCAGAATAATACCTGTAATAATCAAAAACCATTTTTTCATCTTTTTCTCCTTCGCATTTCTGGCAAAGGAGATTCTCAAATACCTGTAACAATTTTATCAAATATTACAAATATTACAAGAGCTGATTTTATTTTTAGATACCACCTTTTTAAACATTCCGATGAAAACAGAGGTTTGGATATTTCAAAGTCGTCAGATTAATTTTGTCATATTGAGAAAAATCGTTTCCTCAGATACAAAAAAAGGGGGGGGAAAATTAAGCCTTTCGTTCCCATTGGAATAAAATCACTCCTGCAATCGCAATTCCCATCCCGATTAATTTCTGCCAGGACCACTCTGCTTTTTGTGTCCCAAACCATCCAAACAGTTCAATGATATACGCACTGATCATCTGTGCAATCACAATGAACAATACTGCCTGTGCCGGGCCAAGTGTATGCATACTTTTTACAACCGTCAAAGTAATAAACGCACCAATAATCCC
>CABRZK010000315.1 GCA_902475415.1 uncultured Eubacterium sp. | reverse complement strand
CCTGGTGCGTGATTCTGGTCAGCGTAAGCTGACATCTTCTTCCTGAGACAAAAACTGATCCTTATTTCTCCAGATCAGACTCATCAAATGCTTCGCTGATCGGTGCACCCGGTGCAACCATCGGCCAAACATTATCATCACTGTCAATGACACAGTCAATCAGTACCGGAGTTTTCATCTCCAACGCTTTTGCCAGTTCTTCAGCAAACTCTTCCTGTGTCCTTGCGCGCATGCCTGTGGCTCCCATAGCCTCAGCAAGTTTTACGAAATCCACACCATCATTTAAGATGGTATTGGAATAACGTTTCTCATAAAATAATCCCTGCCACTGATGCACCATTCCAAGTACCTGATTATTGATAACAATCTGGATCAGTGGAAGCTGCTGACGGACTGCTGTGGCAATCTCGTTCATATTCATGCGGAAACATCCGTCACCTGCAATGTTGATAACCTGTTTCTCCGGATTTGCTATCTGTGCGCCGATAGCTGCCCCCAGACCATATCCCATGGTGCCAAGACCACCGGAGGTCAGTAATGTACGCGGTTTGGCAAATTTATAATACTGTGCTGCCCACATCTGATGCTGTCCTACCTCTGTAACGATAATTGCTTCACCCTTTGTCTGACGGTAAATCTCTTCCATGACAAATGGTCCGGACAATCCTTTTTCTTTATAAGTTAACGGATATTTATCCTTAAATTCTTGAATTTGCTGCATCCACTCTGTGTGCTCCTGCTGCTCTAGCAGGTGGTTCACACGTTTCAGGATTTCCTTGATATCTCCGATCACGCTGGCATCCGTCTGGATGTTTTTGTTGATCTCAGCCGGATCTACATCAAACTGCAGAATCTTTGCGTTGCTTGCAAAGCGTTTTGCGTCACCGATAACACGGTCGCTGAAGCGAACGCCAACTGCAATCAGCAGATCACATTCGCTTACACCGTAGTTGGAAGCTTTGGTACCATGCATACCAAGCATTCCGCTGTATCGATCATTGGTTCCGTCAAATGCACCTTTTCCCATCAGGGAATCACATACCGGCGCATCTACCAGATTTGCAAATTTTGCAAGTTCTTCGCTGGCTCCGGAAATGACTGCACCGCCACCCACAAAAATATACGGCTTTTTCGCTTCACGGATCATGGCTGCTGCCTGCTCCAGATCTGCTTCTATCATTTTGTCGATCTTACGTGCTACCGGCGGAATCTGCTGAAATTCAAATTCCGTTGTAGCTGCAGTAACATCTTTTGGAATATCTACCAGCACAGGTCCCGGACGCCCGGTCTGGGCAATCCGGAATGCACGGCGAATCACATCCGCAAGTTTATTGACATCCTTTACAATAAAATTATGCTTTGTGATCGGCGTCGTGATACCTGCGATATCAATCTCCTGAAAGCTGTCTTTTCCGAGGAGCGGCACACCTACATTACAGGTAATTGCCACCATTGGAACAGAATCCATGTAGGCTGTTGCAATTCCTGTTACCAGATTTGTCGCACCCGGTCCGGATGTAGCCAGACATACTCCGACTTTACCTGTAGAGCGGGCATAACCGTCTGCTGCATGGGAAGCTCCCTGTTCGTGGGACGTAAGCACATGGTGAATTTCATCGCTGTGTTTATACAGTTCATCGTATACATTTAAAATTGCTCCGCCCGGATAACCAAATACGGTATCCACGCCCTGCTCTTTTAAACATTCGATAACAATCTGTGATCCTGTCAACTGCATATGCTTTTGTTCCTCTTTTCTATATTCTTACTAGTTTGTTTTTAAAATAGCACCTGTATTTCCAGATGTAACCATGGAAGCATATCGAGCCAGATATCCTGTTGTGATCTTAGGCTCTCTCGGCTGCCATTTTGCTTTTCTTGCTGCCATTTCTTCATCTGAAATATCTACATTCAGAGTATTTTCCGGAATGTTGATCTTGATGATATCGCCTTCCTCTACAAATGCGATTGGGCCACCAACAGCTGCTTCCGGTGAAACATGTCCGATGGAAGCGCCTCTGGAAGCTCCTGAGAAACGTCCGTCTGTGATCAGGGCTACGGAAGAACCAAGTCCCATACCTGCAATTGCAGAAGTCGGGTTCAGCATCTCACGCATACCCGGGCCGCCTTTCGGTCCCTCGTAACGGATAACAACAACGTCACCCTCAACGATCTTACCGCCTTTGATAGCTGCGATTGCATCTTCCTCACAGTCAAATACACGGGCCGGACCTTCATGTACCATCATCTCCGGTACTACTGCGGAACGTTTTACAACTGCGGAATCCGGAGCAAGGTTACCTTTCAGTACGGCGATTCCGCCTGTCTTGCTGTATGGATTCTCAACCGGACGAATAACTTCCGGATTTTTATTTACAACCCCCTGAATATTCTCAGCGATTGTTTTTCCTGTAACTGTCATGCAGCTTGTATCCAGCAAACCGATTGTATTTAACTCAGTCATAACTGCTGATACACCGCCTGCTTCGTTTAAGTCTTCCATATAAGTCGGGCCTGCCGGTGCAAGGTGGCAGAGGTTTGGTGTCTTCTCACTCAGTGCATTTGCGATATCAAGGTCGATATCTACGCCAGCTTCATGTGCGATAGCCGGAAGATGAAGCATGGAGTTCGTGGAACATCCAAGTGCCATATCCATAGTTAAAGCATTCATAAATGCTGCTTTTGTCATAATATCACGCGGGCGGATATCTCTCTTTAACAGTTCCATAACTGCCATACCTGCATGTTTTGCAAGTTTGATTCTCTCAGAATATACAGCCGGAATTG
>CABRZK010000314.1 GCA_902475415.1 uncultured Eubacterium sp. | reverse complement strand
CCGCATATATTGAAAAGGCTGAAATCCTGCGTGAAAAAGGCACAAACCGTTCGAAGTTTTTCCGGGGACAGGTAGCAAAGTACAACTGGGTCGATTTTGGCGACAGCTACTTACAGAGCGATTTGAATGCAGCTTATCTTTGGGCGCAGTTGGAAGTGGCTGATGAAATTAACGAGAACCGGCTTGCTTCGTGGAATCGCTATTATGAGGCGTTCAAACCGCTGGCTGACAAGGGAATTTTGGAACTTCCGACAGTTCCGGCGGGCTGCGTGCATAATGCGCACATGTTTTATCTGAAATGCAAAGATCTGGAGACACGGCAGGCATATATACAATTTATGAAGGAAAACGATATCCTGTGTGTGTTCCATTATGTTCCGCTGCATAGTGCTCCGGCTGGCCTGAAGTTCGGACGTTTCGCAGGAAAGGATGAGCATACGACGCCTGACAGCGATAGGCTGGTGCGTCTGCCCATGTATTATAACCTTGCAGAAGAGGATATCCAGAAGGTGATCGATAAGACGTTGGAATTTTTTGTGCAAAGGGATGGCGGTAAATGAAACCCATGAGAGCAGCAATCATTGTTGGGAAGATGGATTCTGGCGGAAAAAAGAATCTGATCATGGAATACTATCGGCATATTGATCGGGACAAAATTCAATTTGATTTTATATGTGATTCTGATTCACAGGCGATTCCAGAGCAGGAGATTACAAATCTGGGAGGGCGAGTTTATAGGATCACACCATATCAACATATTTTTCAGAATATGACCGATATGATGCGCATCTTTAAGCAAAATCAATATAAGGTTGTCCATGCTTATAATAGCACAATGAATCTTTTCCCTATGGCCGTTGCGAAACATTGCAAGGTTCCGGTGAGAATATCAGAAAGTCTATCCATGGCACATGAGGACGACTGGAAAACGATTCTTAAAAAGATGCTGCGTCCTATGTCAAAGTGGTTTGCCAATTACTATATGGCCTGTGGAGTTGATTGTGGCCGCTGGCAGTTTGGCAATAAGCTGTTTGATGCCGGAAAAGTAGATGTGTTCAAGACGGCAATCAACACCGAATTCAATTCGTATGATCCGGCAGTCCGCGAAAAGACAAGAGCAGAATTTGGTTGGAGCGATAAAACTGTAATTGGTCATATCGGACGTTTTACAGAACAAAAAAATTCTGTTCGGATGATTGAAATCTTTGGGGCGGTCGCAAAAAAAGAATCAAATGCGATTCTATGTTTGATTGGCGATGGAGATCTCAAAGAGGACATGATGAAAAAAATCGATGAGTTGGGAATTAAAAAACAGGTTGCCTATTTAGGGCGAAGAGAGGACATCCAGCAGTTTTACAATGCAATGGATTGCTTTTTGCTTCCTTCCCTCTATGAGGGACTTCCGGTTGTTGGGCTTGAAGCGCAGAGCTGCGGTTTGCCAATGTTCTTTTCAACGGAGGTAACGAGGGAAGCCAATGCATGTGAGCTTGGCCACTTTATTGCGCTTGATGATGGCAACGATGTATGGGCGGAGCAAATTCTAAAGGCTTGCAAAGAGAATATGCCTGTCAGAAGGAGCCACGCAAAAGAAGTTGCTGCCGCGGGTTTTGACAGTGCATCGGAAGCGCCGCGAATGCAGAAGTATTACTTGGAAGCAGTAGAAAAGGAAACAAAATGATTAGCGTAATCGTACCTGTATATAAGGTGGAAGAATATCTGGATAAATGTGTCCAAAGTATTCTGGCACAGACATACAGAGATTTTGAAATTCTACTGGTGGATGACGGATCGCCAGACAATTGTCCACAATTGTGTGATCGTTACGCACAAAAGTACGATTGTATTAGGGCGTTGCACAAAAGCAATGGCGGATTATCTGATGCAAGAAACTTTGGAATTAAGTACGCAAGGGGAAATGACGTTACATTTATTGATAGCGATGATTTTATCGCACCGGATTATTTGGAAGTACTTGTTCAATTAAAGGAAAAATATCAGGCAGATATTGCAGTGACAGGTATTTGTAAATATAGTTCGTTCAATGAAATTACGGAAAAAAGAGATGAAGCTCAGGAGTTCTGCTATACAGGGATAAAAGCGTTAGAAAAAATGCTGTACCAAGACACATTGGACACCAGTGCTTGTGCAATGCTGCTGCCCACGTCTATTGCCAGAGAACATCAGTTTCCGGTAGGAAAATACCATGAGGACGAGTTTACTACATATAAATACTATTCATCGGTAAGGCGTGTAAGCGTTACGACACGAAAACAGTACTTCTATCTGCAAAGAGAAGGCAGCATTATGCATGTTTTTGGTCAGGGTTCTTTAGACGAGTTAGACGCTGCGGATAATCTCGTGACATTTTGTGAAAAACATTATCCACAGTTGATCGCTGCTGCGAAATCTAAAAAGTTCAGTGACTACTGCCAGGTTTTATTAAGCAATAAAGATATAAAAACGACGTACCCGGAAGTGTATGCCAGAATTTGTGATTATTTGGATAACGTAAAATTTGAAATTGTGCGAGATAAGAAATGCAGAGCTAAAAACAGAATAGCGGCATTGCTCTGTATTATAAATAAAAACCTGTTAATTGCGGCCAAAAAATTTGCAGAGGCAGGGACTGCACCATGAGCATCTATTTAATTGAAATTTCTCTTGTGTTTTTACTGTGGCAGCTAAGAAAATATAATGTGAAAAGCATAAAAAAAACAACAGATGGGGAAGTTTTCTATCTCTGCTGCTGCTTTTTTATGTTTGGAATGACAATGGCGCTTAGAAAGTACACA
>CABRZK010000313.1 GCA_902475415.1 uncultured Eubacterium sp. | reverse complement strand
TGAAAACGAATCTACTTTAATGTAACCATCAAAATGTTTGACAAATTGCCAGAATCATGATATTCTTCTCAACAACATGATGGCAAAAAAAGGAAACTATGGTAGACTGCGCTTGCTGCCGTACTCTGAAAAAAGATAGTCAAGTGAACAATCCGCAAAAACAGCCTGGATGTCGCGCATCTCTTTCAGGGTGAATTGCGTCCGCCCTTGCAGTTTGTTCTGCATGGAACTGTGGGAAATGCCAATGCGCTCTGCCAGCTGCTGCTGGGTGGATTTGCTGCGCTTGAGCTCAATAAAAAGATTGGGAAACATGGGGGTCACCTCCTTTGGTATGTGTGGCAGGAATGCCATAAAAAATAGAAATTTTGCGACAAGAAAGGATGAAAAGAATGAGTATTGTAATCGGTGCAGTTACGGGAAATCATGCCTGGATCATGAGCGATGGGCGGCAATGCAGCGCAGCTGATAAATCCGTAATACGGGAAGATCTTCCTAAATTTCAAATGATCAACGAAGGTCTTTACATTGGGTACACCAAGGGATACGAATCGGCCATGGAAGCCATGCAGGATTTTAAGGCCATTTGCCCGAACATCAAAAATATAACGGTAGATGATGCCCTTGGAATTTTGCAAGCGATCATGACAAGCAAAAGAATTGGGAAGCCGCGCCTGAATGCACAATTTATTGCTGTAGGGCGTGCGGCCGCGGGCGGTATGGCAGTTGGAACGGTTGACTTGACTGGAAGAGTAAGAGTGCAACATATGACCAGCAAAGATGATGCGGCCTTTGATATCCTTCACGATAAAGCGCCAATCAGCCTTGAAGAACAGGTGGGGGCACGGTTGGCAAAAGGACAAGCATTTACTGCGGCGATTGAAAATGGCATGAAAGCTGTGATCAAAGCGCAGGCAGAACGTGATCCGACTGTAAACGCGGTTATTTACCAGGCTCGGATCTGAATTTCCGCAAATCAATGCACCCGGTTGTAATGTGCATGTTCTCGGATCCCAGGATGGCATTGTGGGCCAGGTCAGCAAAGTTGACGCCGGGGAAAATCTTGACGCTGAAATCGGGAGCGATGCTTCCAATCTCAACCGTGGCACCGTCCTTGGTCTGGGCTGTGATGGTGGGACAAAAAGAGGGGGAAGTTTTTTCGGTGGTCATGGGAAAGACCTCCTTTGAAAATATTCGTTATTTGTTCTGTTTCAACTGTGTAGAATGAGAGAAGAGAGGGGAAAAAGAATGGAAACCAATAGCCTTGTTGTAACAGATAGCAATGTACAGGCGCTGGCAAATGCACTCTGTATGTTTGCAGAAAAGATGGGGGAACTTTCCAGGCAGTACCCGGAGTATCCCAATAGCTTGATGGGGCTTTGCAACAGCTTGAGGATAAGATGCAAGCGCTGACATTGCGAATGCAAAGTACAAGTGAATTTTTGGCGCCGGCCTTGGAACGTTTTGCCCAAGAGCCTGCAGAAATTTGGAAAAATGAGAATGTGGACGCATTGCTGGTACAGGTTGCAGCAGCAATACAAAGCTTTTCGGACATTTTACAAACGCAGCATGAAGCGGATGACCTTGTTCCCGTTAGCACCGCAACAGAGATTCTCGAAGATGTTCAGCCGATTTTTACTGATGACGTTATATCTACCGTTGAACAAAAAATCGAATCGGCCAAAAAGCCAGGGGATAAGATCTTATGGCACGACGTGCTCGAAATCCTTTCGTTTGTGCTTTGCCTTATAGCGCTTATAAGGGATGTCGCTCAGGATGTACTTCCGAATAAGCACGAGGAGTTTGTAGAAAACGCGCTATCCTCAATCATTGAAAAAATGGATAACGGAATTCCTTCAGAAGTGGAAATCAACAAGTATACTGAGGGCGCGTGCAATAGCTTCGATACATCCGATGATCTTTTCAATCTTCCAGAAAATACTCCAAAGTGTGAGAGCCTGAACGAAACAGCAGATACTCAGAATTGAAACACTGCGCTTTAATCGCTTGATTTCTGCCCCTGCCTGACCTTGACAATCAGGCTGGGGGCTTTTTTCATTGTTCATGGGGTCACCTCCTAAAAATTTCCAGCCCTTCCGGTTCAAAGTCCGGACTATGGGACAGGGGTTGTGGTAGAATGGTTGTAGCTGCTAGGAATGCTCCACAAGGTCATCAATGCGGACGCCGAAGTGGTCGGCAATCTTAGCTGCTGTTGCCAGGGTAGGGCTGCGGAATTTGCTCGTAGTTCGCTTAAAGCGAATGTGCGGATAAAAAAATAAAATCTGCCGGGAATTTGTACACGCGTTCAATCTTCTGTACAGTCCCCCATTGAGGTACGGTTTTCCCAGATTCGTAATTTTGCAGCGTAGCAACGCTGACACCCAGCGCTTTGGCTGCTTCCTGCTGGTTTAATCCTGCGTTTACACGCGCAGCTGCAAGAGAAATTTTTGGGAATTTTTGGGTCTGCATATTTTGGATCACCTCCGTTCTGTAATTTATTATACTCGCTTAAAGCGACATGTCAAGCTAAAAGCGAAAATATTTTCGCAAAATATTGATTTTGTTTTGCTTTTAGCGTATAATGACGACATGAGGAGTTGATTTTATGAGTGACAACGCCAAAATGGTTTTCGCTGAAAATCTAAAAGCGTACCTTAATAGCAAAGGATATACTCAGCTTGACCTTGCAACTTACATGAACTGCTCCAGCTCTACTGTTTCGGACTGGTGTAACGGGAAAAAGTATCCTCGTGTTGACAAAATGCAGCGTATGGCGGATTGGCTTGGTATTCAGAT
>CABRZK010000312.1 GCA_902475415.1 uncultured Eubacterium sp. | reverse complement strand
GTAGGAATATTTACAGCGGAATCGGTTCGTCAAGCGGATCTGCTCCAGCAGGTGGTTGCATCAGCAAATTCGGATCAGAAAGTAGAAGTAATCCTTCGCCTGAATGCCGGTTCTCAGTTTGGCATGGCAAAAGAGGATGTATTTGATATATTGCAACGCAGGGAAACCAGCTACAGAAGTCTGAATATTACAGGAATTCATTATTTTGTCGGGACACAGCGAAAACGGGCAAAAAGAAAGATAAAAGAACTTCAGATGCTGTTGGAATTATTAGAAGAGATCCGAAACAGCTTCGGACTGGAATTAAAAAAGCTGGAATATGGACCGGGTTTTGCAGTCCCTTATTTTGCAGATGATGATTTTGCAGATACTTTATTCCCTGTAAAAGAGTTGAAAGATACCTTAAAGGAAGTGGCACAAAAAGTAGAATTGACCATTGAGATGGGACGTTTTTTTGCAGCGGAATGTGGAACATATTATACAAACGTTGCAGATTTAAAAACAGTGGGAAATGCACATTATTGTATTCTGGATGGAGGAATGAACCATCTGACTTATTTGGGACAGATGATGGGCATGAAGACGCCAATCATAAAACATTATAAAAATACAATGGTGCAGGATGCAACAGCGGATAAGAAAATATGGTGTCTCTGCGGAAGTCTGTGTACAACATCGGATATTCTCTGCAGAGAAGTGGAATTTGATCATCTGGAAATTGGCGATACGCTGGCTTTTGAAAATGTCGGTGCATATTCTGTGACAGAGGGGATTTATCTGTTTTTGAGCAGAACGATGCCCAAGGTTTATTTAAAAGATGAGTGTGGTTCCCTTACATTAGTGAGAGATGCGATAGAAACAAGTACTATAAATACAATGAATATATAAGAAAAAGGAGATTTGTAACATGGAAGAATTACTGGAATTGTTAAAAGACATTAAAGAGGATGTAGATTTTGAAAATGAAAAGGCACTGGTGGATGATCATATTTTAGACTCTTTTGATATTCTGCAAATTATCAGTGATATCAGTGATGAGTTTGATATCGTGATACCGGCAGCTTATGTAAAACCGGAAAATTTCAACAGTGCAGAGGCACTTTGGAAGATGATTCAGGAGCTGCAGGATTAATATAGTGTAAACACAGGCAAATGTAGAGAAAGGAATGTACGATCCAAAGGATGGTACGTTCCTTTTTGCTATAAAAAATAGTTTTTCTGATACTTCATTTGAAGGGGGATTAATGGTAAAATAAGATCAATAGAGGAGGATAGGGATATGAATGTGATTAATTTTCAGGATGCGAACTGCGCACATTGTTATAAATGTCTGAGAAACTGTGATGTCAAGGCGATTCGGATCAAAAACGGGCAGGCACAGATTGTCACGGATATGTGCATTTACTGTGGACACTGTATGGAAATCTGTCCGCAGGAAGCAAAGACTTTTGACAGTGACCTGGCTTATGTAAAAAGCATGTTATATCGGAAAGAAAATGTGGTGGTTTCTCTGGATCCGTCTTATCGGGGGCTTTTGGATTATGAGGATTCCGGTCAGATTGTAGATGCACTGCTGAAACTTGGCTTTTCCCAGGTGCGTGAGACGGCAGAGGGGGCTGCTATCATAACCCGTGAGTATGTGCGTCTGATGAAAGAAGGGCAGATGGACAATATCATTGTGACAAGCTGCCCGGCGATCGTTTATCTGGTGGAAAAACATTATCCGATGCTGATCCCGTATCTGGCACCGGTCGTTTCTCCGATGATTGCCCATGGTCGCTGGATCAAAGACCGCATGGGACAGCATACGAAAGTGGTTTTTATTGGACCTTGTGTGGCGAAAAAGATGGAGGCGGAAGCAGATGCCAGAACCCGTGGATGTGTGGATGCGGTCATTGAGTTTAATGAGTTACAAAGGTGGCTGGAGGAGGAAGGAATTGAACTAAAACATTGCCAGTCCCGTCCTTTTGCCAATCAGGATCCGATGGTCAATCAGCTCTATCCGATTACAAACGGCATCATCCGTGCGGTGGATGTGTGTGGGGCACCTGGCACCTATAAAAAACTGACCGTCAGCAGCATCAAAAGTTGCCGGGAATTTTTACATAGCATGAAACGTGGTTATATTGATCATTGTTTTGTGGAACTGAATCTCTGTGCAGGAGGCTGTGTCAACGGACCGGGTGTGGACAAACGGAGAGGTTTCCGGTTTAAGGCAACCATGAGTATAGAAAACAATGCCCTTCTGGCGGCACCACCGGCTTATATTACCCTGCCGCAGGCAGAACTGGAACGAAGTTACGTGCCCAGACAGGTAGTGGATAAGATGCCGTCAGAGGCAGAACTGCAGGAAATTCTGAAAACCATTGGAAAGAGCAACAGTACGACGGAGTTTAACTGTGGCGCCTGTGGTTATATGACCTGCCGGGAAAAAGCGATTGCAATTTATCAGGGAAAAGCAGAAGCTGCCATGTGTCTGATCCGCTCCTATGAAAATGCACGTTCCCAGGCCAATGTCGTTATGGAGACAACACCAAATCTGATTTTTATTTTCGATAAAGAAATGCGGATCAAAGAGTTTAACCGCAGGGCAGAAGAAATATTCCATACCACCCGTCAAGAAGCATTAAAAATGTATCTTTTTGAATTTATCGATACCGCTGATTTTGAAGAGGTATATCGCACCCATGAAAACAAATTGCGAGTGAAAAAGAAATGGGAACAGTATAATATGACTGTTCTGGAAACAATTGTATACATTCCGGCTTCCGACCGGGTGCTGGCAATCATTGAGG
>CABRZK010000311.1 GCA_902475415.1 uncultured Eubacterium sp. | reverse complement strand
TTTCCATCGATTCCAACAATCATTCCAAGTGGTGCTGCATCTGATGGATCACTTGAGAATATCTGAGAGAAGCTTTCGCCATATTTAATATTCTGGCTGTTTACCCATACCTTTGCATCACCTTTTTTGATTGTGATGGTTGTTGTCGCAGAACTTGACAGATAATCTTCATTTCCGTTATAGGTAACTGTGATTTCCTGTTCTCCTGCTTTCCATTCATCTGTAGATGGAGTATAAGTAAAGTCATCTGCTGTTGTCTCAATCTTATTACCTGCTTTATCTGTTACAGTTGCATTCTGAGCAATCAGAACTTTGATTACTGCATCCATCATCTCAGTTGACTGATACTTCATCATAATTCCATCGTTGATAGAAAGTGTAGTTTCCTCACGAAGGTCTTTTAATGTGATTGTAACAGTCTTCTGCATAAATGGATACTTGTCTGTTCCCTTGTAGGTGATACGGATTTTTTCAGTACTCTTTCCAAATTCATGTAAAGTTGGTTCATACCACTCTGGCTGATAACCGATTGCCTTCCAGTTACCTAATCCTGTCAACGATGCATCGTACTCAATTGTTACATCATTCAATGTAATCTCCGGTACATTGTCTGTTCCAACAACTGCAGCAAAGATATTCTGCGCAATCTTATCTGTTGACATTCCATTGTGATATGATACCTCGGCATCTTTCACATCTAACTTACACTGAACTATCTGAGCAGTAATATTAAATATTTCATTATCCAAATCACCAGTCTTTA
Source organism: uncultured Eubacterium sp. (assembly GCA_902475415.1). Lineage (GTDB taxonomy): Bacteria > Bacillota > Clostridia > Lachnospirales > Lachnospiraceae > Eubacterium_I. The sequence continues at coordinate 2,080 of CABRZK010000311.1, read as the reverse complement.
AAGTAACTGTTGCTGTCTGGTTAGCATAAGTAACATCCTCTACAGGATTATTGTTTACAAATATATTTTCTACCGCATACCCGTTATCCGGTGTTACATTAACTGTATAAGTAGAATTCAGTGCAACTTTCTTGCTAGCTATATCCTGACCATCAATTGTAATTTTTCCGTTCTCTGGATTGGTTACATTAACAAATGCACCAGCTGTTGCTTCGTATACAACATTGATTGTTGCATCTGTAACCGGCAGTGTATAGAAGCCATCTGCATTTGGAGTCATTGGTGTTTCACCATTTTTTACAGTTACATCATAGCCATCTACGTCATTGACTGTAAATGTTTTGTTCTCTGTGTCGTAGGATTTTACAGTGTCTGTAACAGCGGTACCATCAATCTTGACACCTGCGCCTTCAATGTTTGTGACATTGAAAGTTACATTGCTGTAATTCTTGACTGTGAATGTTCCAGCCTGTACCCATTCCATTGTAGGATTAATCCATGACCCGCCTGTTTTGATATACTTTTCAACTGTCACAGTTCCAGATGCTAAGGTATACTCCTTAGATAAATCTAATGGTGTTATTTCATTCCAATCATCAGTACTTGCAGTCTTTTTATATCGATACCTTGTAGCAGCACCAAACCAATCTTTAAAATCCTTTAACAACGTAGCACCTTTGATTGTCTCACCTTTGTGAATCTCCAATACATTTCCTGCCTTAACCGCTTTCGCATCCTGCGCACTCTGCGCATCAGCTGCTGCCGGCTGGGAAGCTGTGTTGTTCTGTGTTGTGCCTGACTGTGCTGTGTTGTTCTGTGTTGTGTCTGACTGTGCTGTGTTGTTCTTGGATGTGTTATCCTGTGAACTGTTTGTCTGACTATTGCTGTCTGATTCAGTCGATGTGCTTTCATTCGTTCCGGCAGTCGTCTGGTTTCCAGCATTTTCCTGCTGTCCGGCACTGCTTGAATCTTCTGATCCGGCAGTTCCTGAAGTCTGGTCTTCTGACTGTACTTCCTGAGCGGTGTCATTTCCGGCAGCGTATGCGGTTGCCGGCATTCCTGAAAGCACCATAGAACAGGCAATTACTGATGCAAGCAACTGCTTGTACTTTCTCTTCTTCATCGCTTTTCTCCTCCTATTAATTTTTCATTCCAAAAATATTTTCCCCCGTGGGCATAGACTCCCACAGTTAATTTTATATTAGCTTCTTTTTCTCATTAAGTCAATTCAAGCAGCCCCATTATTTTCCTTTTTCTTGTTTTTTATGCATATTTTTTCTCTCTGCTATTTTTTTATAGACATATGCTGACATTCTGATGACAGTTGCAGCATCCGGCAGCTTCTTCCGGACACATCGTAGCACAAGACAAAAGCTATTGCATCCAATATCTGCAATAGCTTTTTCCTTTATTTTCTATTCTGCTTTATCATTCTCCGGTTTTATCGTCTTACTTTGCGAATCCTACGACGACTTCCCGTCCGTCTGCCACATTTTCGAACATCCCCTTGATTACTTTCTTTGCATTCTCATCTGCATTTTCAAGGAATCCATATTCGTCTGATTCTGCTTTTTTCTTTGCCTTCTTTTCTACTTCCCCGACTAATTCCATGACTGCCTCTTTATCTACACTCATAATTGCGAAGTTCGTGTCATAGATCTTCAGGTCACTGGACTTGATCTTGATCGAATCTTCATCGATCGTGCAGTGCGGGATTGTGATCGTAATCTTGTCATCGGTCTCTTTGATCTTTGCGTTCTGCACATCCAGCCCGGCAGTGATGGTTGTTTTATACTGTACCAGGAACCGGTTCTTATTGATCAGCGGGATGGTTCCCTTTGTGCTCCTGAATACATCTGAGATGATCATCTTCTGTATGGTCAGCTCTGCAGCATCTTCCAGTGTAGTCTCGAGCGGGATGCTCTCTTCCTTCGGACTGGTGATATACTTGTATGCAGATATCGAACCGATACTGATTACAACTGCGACTGCGCCCTCAGCGGTCCATTTGGCAAACTGCATCTCCACCCGGCTCTCACCTCCCCGGACTCTCTGTGCGCGCATGATTGCTTTAATCTCC
>CABRZK010000310.1 GCA_902475415.1 uncultured Eubacterium sp. | reverse complement strand
GGCCTGCACAGAGGAAGTTTTCAGCAGGATGTGGTAATTATTGATACAGATGGCAATGAATATGAGCCGATTTCCTGGACAGATGGAAATACTGCTGTGTTAAAAGATGGCAGAACGCTTGTAAAAGCTTCTGACAGAAAAACCGGTATTACAACATTGACAGTAGACGGAAAGACAACTACTTACGATCATTATGTGATCAAAGGTATTAAATATGTGCCTGTAAAAGTAAAGACAAAAAATCTGGATGCATTCAAAGAAGCTTACAGTGTTGTTGAAAATGGACAGAAACTTTCCGGTGGATACTCTGAGAATAACCTGAATAGTTATGAAGCAGTTGCAGCTGTAGATGCAAATACAAATGGAATGAAAACAGCTGTTATGAGTGCAGATGGATCCTTTAGCTTTGGCGCAGCATCTGTGGGAACAACATCCGGATTAAAAGATACCGCATTAAAGACAGCTGACACATCCAAAATGGGTGTTGAAGTGGTAAACAGCAGTAAATTTGGTGATTTCCTGAGAGTGGACTTAACAGAAAATTACGGTGATCTTGGCTCTGCAATGCAGTATGTAGACTGGACTTACTATGGAAACGGGGATAAAGCACTTGCAACTTACGGAACAAAATTTGCAGCAGATAACTGGATGCACAAATCAATGGGAATTCAGCTTGGTCTGACAGATTCCTTAAGATGCCAGCTGCCGGAAGGAACAGATGGAACAGGAAAATGGGTTCTGACAATTCATGCACTTGGTTATGCTGATACAAAGGTGGAAGTCAATGTAACAGCAGACGATATCCATACAGCGACACCGGTAAGCGATACAAGCAAACTCGAAGCTGCAATTAAAGCTGCAGAAGTTTTAAATAAAGATGATTATACAGAAAAAACATGGAGTGATCTGGAAGCAGAATTAAAAGAGGCGCAGGATGATCTGGCTAATGCCGCAAAGGGAAAAACAAGCCAGGAGAGTGTGGATGAATCAACAGCACACTTAAATGCAGCGATCGCAGCCCTGGAAAAAGTAAACAAATTCACAGGCCTTGCAAACGAGAAAGCAGCGGATGGAAACTGGTATTACTATGTAAACGGTGAGATTGCCACAAACGTAACAACCGTAGCCAAGAATGTAAACGGCTGGTGGTATGTAAAAGACGGTAAAGTAGACTTCACAGCAAATACCGTAGCAAAAAATGAGAATGGCTGGTGGCTGATCCGTGGAGGAAAAGTAGATTTTTCTGCAAACACTGTAGCAAAAAATGAGAATGGCTGGTGGCTGATCCGTGGAGGAAAAGTAGACTTCTCCGCAAACACCGTAGCAAAGAACGAAAACGGCTGGTGGAAGATTACAAATGGTAAAGTAGACTTTGGTTATACAGGAATCGCCAAAAATGAAAATGGCTGGTGGAGAATCGTAAACGGAAAAGTGGACTTTAACTGCAACAGCGTCGAGAAAAACGAGTACGGCTGGTGGTACATCCGAGGAGGAAAAGTAGACTTTGGTTACACAGGCGTCGCTAAAAATGCAAACGGCTGGTGGCGAATTGAAAATGGAAAAGTAAACTTTAACTTCAACGGTATTGCAAGCAATCACAATGGCTGGTGGTATATCAAAGGCGGCAAAGTAGATTTCTCCTATAACGGAAGAGTAAAACTGAATGGAAAAACATACAGAGTCGTAAATGGTAAAGTAAGAGTATAACTGTCATTGCTATCATTGGAACAGAAAACGTAATATTACAAAATCTGTAAAAACCTGAAATGATATAAAAATGATATCATATGAAAAATCCGGTTTCGGGCAAATGTCTGGAGCCGGATTTTTTTATTTTTACAGGAAATGCTTTAAAATTTTCTGTGAGATAACACCTGCATAGATAGAAAAAATATTTTTGAAGTAATTTGAAAAAATGAATAATTAACAAAAATCGCTCCATACTAACAGCAAAATCAAGTAACGGAAATGAAACGAAACAGGGACAGAAAATACAGGTATTCCTGTTTACCGGAATCGTTTTACGTTGGAAGGAGGAAATTTGCATGTGTTGTAAATTAGTGAAAAAATGTTGCTGTATCATGATGGTCGCAGTGATCGCAGGAGCGGTTTTTTATTTTTTATGCGGATTAAAAGGGGATGATATGCAGGAAAACGGATGTCTGGGGAAAAAACTGAAGGACAAGAAGCAAAAAGTAAAAAAGGCCTGCGGATGTATGAAAGAGCAGGGAGAAGACATCGCGAAAGAACTGAAATTTGCAGCGGAATATTCGGCAGATGAGATGAAAGACAGCTGGAAGCATGCAGGAGAAGCAGTTGGAAGTGCAGCTGATAAAATCAAACAGGATATTTCAGAAATGAAAGATTCCGCGCAGGCAGTGTTTGAGGATGGACCGGAGGAATCTTAAAAGAAAAATATCATGTGAAAAATATGTTCTGGTGACAGGAAGGAAAAAATATGAGTGTGGCAGGACAGACGTTATATCTGAAGATTGAGCAGAACTGTATTGTATACCAGCGCAGTGTAAAGTTGCAGGATATCGCATCGGTGGAATGTACCGATGTGGGTATCCGCAGGCAGGTGCTGCAGGAACAGATTTACCATTTTTCCGGTAATGAAAAAGCATCTTTTGTACAGGTTTTTTCAATTTTATATATCATTCAGAAAATTCATGAAAAATATCCAACTCTGGATATTGAAAATATCGGAGAACCGGATTTTGTGATCCGTTATGTGCCGGATCCGGAAAAGAAGACCGTTCAGTATATCAAAACAGCGATTGTATGTGTGATTCTATTTTTTGGATCAGCATTTACAATTATGACATTTATCGAAGATGTGTCGGTGACAAAAGTATTTGATGCTTTGTATCAGCGGGTGACG
>CABRZK010000309.1 GCA_902475415.1 uncultured Eubacterium sp. | reverse complement strand
CCAAGTTCTTTGATTAGTTTGTCACCCGGACGAACATGCAGATGATAGGTATTGGATAATTCCACCTGTGTCTTGATCTGCTGCAGATCTTCCGTGGATACTGCACCTTTAATTGCAGCTGCAGTTCCTACATTCATAAATACCGGTGTCTGGATAGTTCCATGCACCGTTGTCACTTCGGCACGCTTCGCGCGTCCATCTTTTTTTAATAATTTATAAGACATAAAAAGTTCCTTTCCTTTTTATTGCGTTGAGTATAACTTTATCATATAATAAGAAAGGTGTCAAAAAATACTTTCAGGCTCTGACATCACATTAATAGCTCGATTTTTACGCATGTTCAGCTCCCCTGTCAGATATTCCGGGGATTTCAGACATGTCTTTTACCAGAGGGAGGAATATTATGGCTGGTTCAAATACAGGAACTATTTTTCAGATCACAACCTGGGGAGAATCCCACGGAAAAGGAGTTGGCGTTGTTGTAGACGGCTGTCCAAGTGGTCTGCCTTTATCCGAAGAAGATATTCAGGTTTATTTAAACCGCAGGAAACCGGGGCAATCCAAGTACACGACTCCACGTACCGAAGCGGACCGTGTGGAAATTCTGTCCGGTGTCTTTGAAGGAAAAACTACCGGTACTCCAATTTCTATGATGGTTCATAACGAAAATCAGCATTCCAAAGATTACAGTGACATTGCCCGTTGCTATCGGCCGGGACATGCCGATTATTGTTTCGATGCAAAATATGGATTCCGCGATTATCGAGGGGGCGGTCGTTCCTCTGCCAGAGAAACCATTGGTCGTGTGGCAGCCGGTGCCATTGCAGCAAAGTTGTTAAAAGAAATGGGCATCTCCATTCTGACTTATACAAAAGCAATCGGTCCTGTCACAATTGATCCTGCTCATTTTGATGCAGCACAGATCAGTCAGAACCCGGTAGCTATGCCGGATGCCGAAACAGCTGCAAAAGCCCAGACATTCTTAGATCAGTGTATGGAAGAACAGGATTCTTCCGGCGGCATCATTGAATGTATCATTGAAGGAGTTCCTGCCGGCATAGGTGATCCTGTCTTTGATAAGCTGGATGCAAACCTTGCAAAAGCAATCTTCTCCATTGGTGCTGTAAAAGGTTTTGAAATTGGAGACGGCTTTGCCGCTGCCAGAGCCCGTGGTTCACAGAATAACGATTCCTTCGTTCCACTAGCAGACGGTTCACTGACAAAAGCAACCAACCATGCCGGTGGCATCCTGGGCGGTATCAGCGACGGTTCTCCGATTATCTTTCGGGCAGCTATCAAACCAACCCCATCCATTGCACAGTTGCAGCACACTGCAAATGCGGATGGTGAAGCTGTCGATATCAGAATTCGCGGCCGGCATGATCCTGTCGTAGTTCCAAGAGCTGTGGTCGTTGTAGAAGCTATGGCCGCTATCACTATTTTAGACCTGATGCTTCGCAATACAACAGCCAGACTGGATAACCTGAAAAAGATCTATGAATCCTAGCGTATGTTAGAATCACCTGAACAGACTGCTCTTGTTCTGAAAAACTGTTATTTATCTTTCTGTGAAATAACTAATTTTTGTAAATTATCCATTAATCAAAAAATGACTGTCCTGAATAAAGACAGTCATTTTTTATTTCCAGATTTGCCATTCTATTTTTATTACAATAATTTATGTATGAAGATACAGTTCGGCTGCTCAATTAGGATTGGTTTGGAATCCTGCAGGAAATAACGATCCTCATAATTCATGTTGTAAATAAACATCTCATTCGTCTCATGGCTGAGTACTACGAAATGCTTATTATCCGGCATAACAGCCAGTGCTTTCGGATAATCTCCACTGCTCTTGCAATGGAATAACGGAGTCAGAACACCTGTCTCTTTATCCACATCATAAATGATCACGCTGTTAATACCTGCATTTGACACAAACAAATGATTGCCATCCGGTGAAAACTCGATTCCGGAAGCAGCCGCACGCTGTTTTTCCCCCGGCTCAATCGTGCTGATACGCTGAATCAATTTGAACGAGTCAGTCTCATCACTGTGCGGTCCGATTTCATACACTTCCACTACATTATCAATTTCACACAATACATATGCATATTTATGCTGACGATCATACCGAAGCATCTTTGGACCACTGTCCAGCTCACAACGAAGAATATCTTCCAGATCAAGTTTATTTAATTTTCTGTCAATTCGGTAAATTTTTACCTGATCCAGACCACTGTCTACCGCGCAGACGCACTGCTGATCCGGAGTCACTTTCACACATGTGACATGCGGCATAGAACTGCGATCCGTAATATTAACACCAATACCTTTATGGAAGATACCATCTGCAATCTCACCGATGGAACCATCCTCATTTAAATTCATCATAGTAATACGACCATCATGATAGCCTGCAACAAACAGATAACGATCTTGCTCATCCACTTCCAGATAGCATCCTCTCATGCCACCTGTCCAGACAGAATTGATTGGTTCCAGATCTCCATCCGATAAAATACGGAAGGACTGTACCCCCTCATCTGCTATAGAATAAAGAAACTTTCCGCTGGTGGATACGATCAGATCCGACGGATTATTAATCGGAACCACCTTGCGCTCTGTCATTTTTCCTTTTTCGGCATCCACATCAAAAATATGAATTCCCACACTGCTTCCATGTGTATAAGTGCCGACATATGCCACATAACGATCTTTTGCCATGACTATTCCTCCTCTTTCCTACGCAATATGTCATAAAGTTCTGCATGGTTGTCCTGCTCCGAAACATCTGCTCCGGAAAGAGCACCATTTTCTGCCGCTGCAAGTTCAATATATAAAACCTGCTTCGGGTGCGGCGCAGATTGCATCTCCTGCCCTTCTTC
>CABRZK010000308.1 GCA_902475415.1 uncultured Eubacterium sp. | reverse complement strand
ATCAGATACCGATTACAACAAAAGATGAATTGCAGAAAGCCGTTGCACAAAGTCAGGGAGAGGAATTGAAATTGACGGTTATGCGTGATGATATGACTTTTCAATGTCAGGTAATACCTGTCTATACCGACAACGATATCTATCAGATTGGTGTCTGGATTCGGGACGATCTGGCAGGAATTGGTACACTGACCTATATTGACAGGAATGGTACTTTTGCAGCATTGGGGCATGGAATTACAGACATGGATGTGGAACATCTGGTAAATATACTGGACGGAACAGCCTATCAGGCAAAAATTTTAAGTATTATACGGGGAGAAAAAGGAAAACCCGGAGAGTTGGTGGGACAGATCCATTATAATCAGGCGAATTGTCTGGGACAGATTACAAAAAATACAAACAATGGAATCTTTGGAAAATTAGAGAGCGTTCCGGATTCTCTGCAGGAAGCAGAACCCATGCAGATCGGTTTCAAGCAGGAGATAAAAACAGGACCGGCACAGATTCTGGCAACCATCGATCAGGAGCCATGCCTATATGATATTGAAATTACAAAAGTTGATATGAATTCCCGGGAGTCTAATAAGGGAATCAGTTTCCGGGTAACAGATGGGGCGCTGATTCAGAAAACAGGTGGAATTATTCAGGGAATCAGCGGAGCCCCCATGTTGCAAAATGGAAAAGTAATCGGAGCAGTTACCCATGTATTTGTGAATGATCCCTGTAAGGGATATGGAATCTTTATTGAAAATATGTTGGAACAGTAGGTATCAGGTCTCATCAATCTGTTTGGCAAGTGTGTGTTCGCTGCTCTAAGAATTCAGTCTGGATTCCGGAGATATTTCGGCATGAATACATTCAATTTTATCCCGGATTGGCATAGTCGGAGCAACCCAGTCAATAGCATTTCGAATAATCTGTATAATATACGGATTATGATAAGCTGGAGTTGTTTCGTGTCCTGGCTGGAAATAAAAGATTTTTCCGTATCCTCTGATCCAGGTGCAACCAGAGCGGAATACTTCACCGCCATGGAACCATCCGGTGAAGATGACATCATCCGGTTTTGGAATGTCGAAATATTCACCATACATTTCTTCTGCGCCGATTTCAAAGTTTGCGGGAATCCCCTTGGCAATCGGATGGGTCGGTGCGGTTGTATACATACGTTCATAATCATCATGGCGCCATTGTAAAGTACAGCTGGTACCAAGCAAGAAGCGGAATGGTTTGCTCATGTGAGCAGAATGCAATGCGATAAATCCCATGCCGCCAAGCACGCGCTGATGTATTTTCTCAGCAAGCTCATCCGGAACAGCATCGTGAGCTACATGTCCCCACCAGATTAAAACATCTGTAGCATGTAATAATTCATCGCTCAGACCATAGTCCGGCATATCCAATGTGACGAGCGTGACTTGCAAAGAAGCATCTTTTCGAAGTGCTTCTGCCAGCGTACCGCATACACCCAATGGGTAAGTTGCTTTGATTTGTCGGGATTCTTCCTGCAGATGTGCTGCAAAATCAGCCATTTTAGATTCCTCCAGATCTTTGGGGGCAAAGCGTGGGTCAACAACACCGCGTTCCTGTACATTTTCATACCAGATTGTTACATTCATAGTAAAAATTTTCCTCCTTCTGATGTTGGATACTTTTAGATGTCTTCGTTTAGAAGATTGTAATCATACATTTTTCTACAATCATTGAATCAATTGAAAAAGCACTGATAAAAATTCTTTTTTTTATTGTAACTCATCTGGATATTTTTTCAATATTAAATCCGCGTAGCGAAAAAAATCTGTTGCTGAGAGTGGTGTTTATGCTATAATGAGCGCTAGAGAGTCAACATATATTGAGCATAGGAAAGGTACAAAAAGCATGGAAGAAAAAATATCTTTTTGTAAAGGCGGCGGCTGTACAGCAAAACTAGGAGCAGGAATTCTTGGCAGAGTGTTGGAGCGACTGCCGAAAGGCCCTATGGACCCGAATTTGCTGATTGGTTATGACAGCAGAGACGATGCAGCCGTTTATCGTGTAAGTGATGACATTGCCATTGTGCAGACACTGGATTTTTTTCCACCTATGGTGGAAGATCCTTATACATTTGGGAAAATAGCAGCTACAAATGCCCTCAGCGATGTATATGCAATGGGGGGAGAAGTAAAGACAGCGTTAAATATTGTCTGCTTTCCGGAAACATACGATTTGAATATGTTAGGGGAAATCATGCGTGGTGGATCAGAAAAGGTAATAGAAGCCGGCGGTACACTGGCCGGAGGACATTCCATCAATGATACGGATGTGAAATATGGTCTGTCAGTTACGGGAGTGGTTCACCCGGATAAGATTTATCCGAATAACGGTGGAAAACCGGGAGATAAGCTGATATTGACAAAGAAGCTCGGAGTAGGAATCATCTGTACAGCAAATCGTGTGCAGGAAGCATCCGAAGAAGCTATGCGGGCAGCAATTGCATCTATGACGACACTTAATAAATACGCAGCAGAAATTTGCAGAAAATATGAGATTCATGCCTGCACCGATGTGACAGGATTCAGTTTTCTGGGACATTTGCATGAAATGATGGATGGGGTATTGAGCTGTCAGATTGACGGGAATGAGGTGCCGGTTTTTCCTGAGGCATTGGATTATGCGGATGAATTTCTTCTTACAGCCGCAGGGCAGCGCAATCGAAATCATGTTCAGGATTATGTGAAATTTAAAAATGTTCCGTTTGCCATGGAAGAGGTATTATATGATCCACAGACATCCGGAGGACTTCTGGTCGCTGTGGATGCATCACAGGCAGATATCCTGAAAGCGGAACTTCAGCAGGCAGGAATCCCGGCAAACATTGTCGGTGAAATCAGAGAAAAAGAAAACGCTGAAATTACTGTGATA
>CABRZK010000307.1 GCA_902475415.1 uncultured Eubacterium sp. | reverse complement strand
AACAATGTTCACGGATGTTGGCAATTTCTACCATGTATGGGTTCAGTCCGGCTCTTTCAGCAGCCTTTCTGAATGTTGTTTCGTGCATACGTGGTGAACAGGAACATACTACCATTCCTGTCAGACCTTTTTCTTTAATTGCAGCATCTATTTTTGCCTGTCCTGCTTCAGAACACATATACTGATAATCTTCTGCATGGACAACTCCAGGCTCCAGTTTTGCCATTTCCACTACTTTTTTCACATCTACAGTAGCTGCAATGTTACTTCCGCAATGACAGACAAATACTCCTATTCTCTGCAATGAGTTCACCTCCAACTTTCTCTCATTTATCTCTTATATCTTCTGAACGCACTTACCAGAAGCTGCTGTGGCAGTTCCGGATCCAGAAGTTCTGGTATTTCTTCTGCTTTCAGATAATCTGCACCTCTCTGACGCACAACCATCTGTCTTGCTGCATCAATCAGTTTTCCAGGTTTTACATCTCTTGGACATCTTTCTACACATGCGAAGCAGGAAAGACATTTCCACAGAGTTTCGGACTGCATCAATGCATCAATATTTTCTTCTGCTACATAGGATACAAACTGATGTGGCTTGATATCCATTTCATTAAAAGCAGGGCAGGTTGCGGAACATTTGCCGCATTTCATACATTTCTGAGGATTTGCACCGCTGATCTCTTTGATCTTTTCTGCATTATCTCTTGCTGTTTTCATTATTCCTGCACCTCCTCTTTCAGACCCAGTGCCTCTGCAAGCAGTTCTGTAAAGTAATGAACCGGAAGCTTGTTTGCACTTGTGCTGGTGTTCAGATTATACAGGCACAGCGGACAGGCTGTGATCAGTTCTTCTGCTCCCATTCCGGCTGCAGAATCCATGATGCGGTCAACCATTTTTCCGCTCATTTCTTTTTCTTTCAGGGAAATATATCCTCCGCAGCACTCGTTGCGGTAACCGTAAATAACAGGTTCTGCTCCGATCGCACGGATAAAATCTTCAATAATGGTTGGATTTTCCGGGTCATCAAATGCCAGTACTGAGCTTGGACGAAGAAGCAGACAGCCATAGTAGGCACCTATTTTTCTTCCTGTCAGCGGTTTTACCACTTTTTTCTTTAATTCATCAAATCCCACTCTGTCACGCAGTACCTCTAAATAATGAAGTACGTTTGTCTCACCTTCATAAGGCTGCTCAAGCTGCATATAATTATTTGCTCTTGTGCGGATGTCCTCCACATTTTTCATATCATCATTTACACGTTTGATTACGTGATGACATGCTGAACAAAGCGTAACAAGATCCTGACCTTTTTCTTTTGCATCATTTAATGCACGAACAGAAGAAAGTTTGCTGGCAATCTCATCTGTTCCCAGCGGATATACACCGCCGCAGCACTGCCAGTTTTCAATCTCTTCCAGCTCAAATCCAAGGGCTTTTGCAGATTCTCTGCCGTAACGATCCAGATCTTTCGCTTTTGTTTTCAGAGTACATCCAGGAAAATAACTGTAAACCATTTTTACCTCCTGATGCCGCATATTTGCGATATTTTATTTATAGTAACTTTATACATAACAGAGAATTTTGAAAATTCTGATTTTCATGGATATAATATTCTGTATCGCATACTGCATCCCTTAAAATTCTCTGTTATTTCTCAAACATTCTTTATACCATTATTTGTAACGGTTCCGTCTTTTGACAACCGCAGTACAAAATCCATCAAGTTTCTTTCTCTATGGTGTTTTGTCTGCTGAAATCTTACAGTTCGATCTGTGCAATAACAGATTTCAGTGCATCTGCACTCTTCTTCAGTTTTTCAACTTCTTCGTCTGTCAGAGGTACCGGAACTTTGCCTTTCAGACCGTTCGGGCCGATCATGCTCAGTGTACTTAAGCATACATCATCAATGCCGTATTCACCGTGCATCATAGAAGATACCGTTGCGGTAGAATCATAAGCAGACAGCAGAAGTCCGCACAGACGACATACAGAAGCAGATACTGCATAGAATGTAGCACCTTTGTTTGCAATGATCTTTCCACCGGATTTCTGTACATATTCAAGCATTGCATCTTTATCCAGAGTCGGGATTTCTTTGCCGATATTGTTCATCAGTGTAGTGTACTCATCAATGTTTGCACAGGAAATATGTGCACGTGACCACGGAATGAAAGAAGTATCACCATGCTCACCAAATACATAAGCGTGGATGTTCTTCTGTGCAATATCAAAATGCTCTGCCAGTCCACAGCGAAGTCTTGCTGTATCCAGGATCGTACCGGAACCAACAACCTGATTCTCCGGCAGTCCGGAAATTTTTGTGAATACATAAGTCATGATATCAACCGGATTGCTTACGATTACGTAGAGAGCATTTGGTGCCTCTTTAACAATTTTCGGTGTGATATCTTTGAGAATATTTACATTTGTCTGTGCCAGCTCAATACGTGTCTGACCTGGTTTTCTTGCAATACCGGAGGTGATGATAACGATATTGGAATCTTTCGCATCCTCATATTCACCTGCTTTGATATTGATCGGGTCGCGGAAGCAGGTTCCCTGGATAATATCCATAACTTCTCCTGCTACTTTTTCTTTATTGATATCAATCAGAACGATCTCAGATGCGATATCCTGATTAGATAACGTATAAGCAATTGTAGACCCAACACTTCCTGCTCCAATGATAGTAATTTTGCTGCTCATAAATTACTCCTTTCCTAAATAAGTTTACTGATATTGTCTATTTTTTAACAAACTCTCGTTTAAAACAGGGAGGCCGCAAACTTAAATTAGCAAATTAAGTTGTATACCTCCCATTAAGTTCCAAAATCCGACAATATACTTCCACGCACATCACATGGATGTTATCTGCGACTGCAAGACCGAAGAGCTGCAATTTTATCCGCTTAAATCATAG
>CABRZK010000306.1 GCA_902475415.1 uncultured Eubacterium sp. | reverse complement strand
CTTTTTTATTACCTTGTGCTCCAGCCATTTGCGGCTGTGGAAACGCCAAGTAAAAATGATCCCACGAACAGTCCAGTCTGCAAACATTCCGATCCAGACACCCATAGGCCCGAAGCCCAAGACACGGATCAGGAAAACACAGAGACAGAACCTGCATGCCCACATGGTACAGCAGGAGGTGATCATGGAAAACTTCACATCACCGGCTGCACGAAGACCATACCCCGGCACGAACGCCATTGTCCATACCACAGGCTTTATGATGGTGATCCATGTGATCATGTGGATGCACATTTCCGCACTGGTACTCTCCATTCCGCCAAGGATCGTCACCGGTCTGACCAAAATATACACGATCAGACAGCTTACGATAATAACTGCCTCTGCAATGACGCAGAGTTTTTTTATGTAATAGACCGCCTCATCCTTGCGGCCGGCACCAAGACACTGGCCTACGATGGTCATCAGGCCCACACCTACTCCGATGGCCGCGATACCATTCAGATTCTCAAGGATATTGGTCATTGCCTGCGCTGCGATGGCTGCTGTGCCCAGTGTGGAAACCGTAGACTGGATGGCAAGCTTTCCAAGCTGAAACATACTGTTCTCAATTCCCGAAGGGATTCCAAGTCCCAGGATCCGTCCGATCATGCTCCAGTCCGGTCGGATCTTCAGATAATCCTTCACAACGACAGGCTGACGATCCTTGCGCAGCTGCCAGAGAACAACCACTGCACAGAAAATACGGGAAACCAGTGTGGAGATCGCTGCTCCTGCAACACCAAGGTGGAAAACCCAGATCAGAACCGCGTTTCCGCCAATGTTCATGATATTGGAGATCATGGAGATGGTCATAGGCCCCTTGGTATTCTCCTGGGCACGAAAGATCGAAGCCGCAGAATCATAAGCCGCAATAAAGGGGAATGACAGTGCCGTGAAAAAGAAATAAATTTCCGATGCACGCATAACATCCGCATCCACCGCACCAAAGATCAGCCTCAAAAGCGGCTTCTGAAAGATCAGACAGACTGCAGACACCACTACAGAGATCGCTGTGATGATAAAAAGCACCTGCCTGGCAGACATATTCGCCTTCTCATAATTCCTCTGTCCGATATACTGGGCGCAGACAATGGCGCCTCCCGCTGCCAGCGCCGAAAAAGCCTGGATCAGAAGCACATTGATGGAATCCACCAGCGATACCGCAGAAAGAGCCGCAGATCCCACATTACTGACCATCATGGTATCTGCGGTTCCCATTATCGAATTCAAAATCTGTTCCAGCACCACCGGCACCAGAAGATTACGGATCATCCGGTTGGTAAACATATGCTGCTGTTCCATTGTTACATCCTCCGCCTCACTTATTTATGACCTGACAAAGCAGAAAAAAACGTCTGTATTTTATCAATCACACTTTCTCTGACATTATACCCTTTTCCCGCTCTTTTTCCAATATATTTTCTGTGTTTTTTGTACAAACTGCAAAATGCCGCAGGCGTGAAACCTGCGGCAGTCTTTGTATTTTGTGTTTTTTATGTAGCATCCAGACTTCTTAGAATTCGGATAAATCTTTATATGTATCACCGAAAAAGCGTTTGCATTTGTCAGCAACAATATCCGGATGAATATTTTTCAGCATCCGCTGACCATGAAGTTTCTTGGAATAATAAAGCTTTCTTGAATTCCGGATCTGATCCACATAATTTTTATTTGCTCTGGGAAGCTGTCCGATTTTTTCTTTTACACCACTCTGAACTGCATCAATGATTTCATCACTGATTTTGATATATTTACCATCAAAATAGCCATACTCTTCAATGTTATCTTTATATTCCTTTAGAATCTCATTATCTATATATTCTTTCAGATGATATACAAAAAACTGTCTGGCATCATTTTCTACATCATCTACGATACCTCTATCGCAATACAAATATTTATATCCGTTCTCCCAGTCGGCAATAAACCAGCTCTCCGCCTCCGGTGAAGCATACAACACAAAAACAGGCAATTTCTTCCCCAGTTTATCTTGAATTCTCCAACCTCTTTCTGCGAATATCCGGCAAATCTACCATCAAGATCATCTTCCACCAAAATTGCTCTGCATTGAGAATACTCATCTCTGTGTTTTTCTATAAGCTCATAAACCTTTTCCAGCAATGCCTCACCTGTCCGTCCACTCATTTTATCGTCTATTTTCTTTGGCATTCCCTTTTTCTTTATGGTCTTATTAGGAAGGCACTGTCTATATTCATATCTATCATTAATTTTTTTCAAAAAAAACTGCATAGCTCCCGCTTCTGTATATCCACATGTCAGAAAACACACTATTACATCTACCATGGCCATCCTCCAAGTGCCGGATCATTCGTCCTGTATAGATCTCCCAGTTCCCAGTCACCAAGGTCCTCCGCTATATCAGCATATGTTATTTTTTTTATTTTTTCTTTATCACGAAATACAAATACTGCAACATTTCCATGTATGAATTCTTCTGTAAATACATCCAAAAAATCCGGTGAATGCGTACTTATAAAACACTGCTTAAAAGTACCCGCCGTCTGAATCCAGTTTCCAACCACCTTCTGCCAGGCAGGATGTAAATTCGTTTCCGGTTCATCAATCGCAAGCAATGCTCGTTCTCTGTTCATCGGCATATTGATCAGCATATTAAGAATTAGTCCCTTTAATGTTCCTTCCGAAACATCGGACAGATCATACTGTTCACCACTGCTATAGAGCATTCTGAAAATCAACTTATCATATGCTGTTGCCGCATCGATCATTTTCAAATTCGGAATAAGTTCTTTCATTCGGTCTTCAAACAAACTTCTCCATAACATATCCTCTGAAGTATAACGATTAAACACATTTGTAAAATTACCGGCATCATAATTCAGAAAATCATCCAGATTTTTGAT
>CABRZK010000305.1 GCA_902475415.1 uncultured Eubacterium sp. | reverse complement strand
GCCCTTGTGGCAGCTGCAGCTATGGCGCTTTCTATGGCAGCATGTGGTGGCGCAGATAATAGCAGCTCTGATGGAAAAGACGGAAGTGCAAAAGCAGAATCCACATCCAGTTCATCTGACAGTGATACACTGGTTATGGCAACAAATGCTACATTCCCGCCATATGAGTATGTAGACGGAGATGAGTACAAAGGTATTGATATCGAGATCGCTCAGGCTATCGCAGATGAGATGGGCAAAAAACTGGAAGTAGATGATATTGATTTTGATTCTATCATTCCTGCTATTTCAACAGGAAAAGCAGATCTGGCTCTGGCTGGTATGACAGTTACAGATGAGCGTAAAGAGAACGTAGATTTTTCTGATACTTATGCAACAGGTGTGCAGGTAATCATCGTTCCGGAAGATTCTGATATCACAGGACCGGATGATCTGGCAAACGACAAAATGATCGGTGTTCAGCAGGGAACAACAGGTCATATTTACTGCTCTGATACACCGGAAAACGGTGGATTTGGTGAAGACCATGTAACTGCTTATCCGAACGGCGCAAGCGCAATTCAGGCATTACAGACAGGTAAAGTTGATGCAGTTGTTATCGATAATGAGCCGGCAAAAGCATTTGTAGCTGAGAACCCGGGATTAAAAATCCTTGATACAGAGTATGTAACAGAGGATTATGCAATCGCTGTGAAAAAAGGAAACACAGAGTTATTAGACCAGGTTAATACAATTCTGGCAAAATTAAAAGACGACGGAACTTTACAGTCCATTATTGATAAATATATCAAGGCTGAGTAATCCACGTTTAAGAGAAATGGTATGTAACGGGGCAGCAGAACATGCTGCCCTTTTTTACTAATATATGTGTATGCCCGGAATCTTCTGAACGTATTCTGAAGGCATTTTTAAAGTCAAAAAAGGAGAAATGAACATGCAGGAATGGTTTGCAAAACTTGGAAATGATTTTGTCCAGACCTTTATTACGAAAGACCGCTGGCAGCTGTTCGCCAAAGGTTTTACGGTTACCATCCGTGTGGCGATACTTGCACTTCTGATGGGTATTGCAATCGGTATTCTGGTAGCGATCGTCCGTACAAAACATGATTCCAGAAAGAAAAATGCACATGGCTTCGGCAATGTGATCCTGAATATTTTAAATGCGATCTGTCAGGTATATCTGACCATCATCCGTGGAACACCAATGATGGTACAGCTGATGATCATGTATTTTGTCGTATTTTCATCCAGCCGTCATGAGGTTGTGGTGGCCACACTGGCCTTCGGTATCAACTCCGGTGCTTATGTGGCAGAAATCGTGCGAGGCGGTATCATGTCCGTCGATGCAGGACAGATGGAAGCAGGACGTTCCCTCGGTATGAATTATACCCAGACGATGCGTCACATTATTATCCCACAGGCAATCAAAAATATTCTGCCGGCACTGGGAAATGAAATGATCACGTTGTTAAAAGATACCTCTCTGATGACTGTCATCGGAGCAAAAGATCTGACAAAAGCAGCCCAGACAGTACAGGCTGTTACCTATCAGGCATTTATGCCGTACATCAGTATCGCAGTTATTTACCTGGTATGCGTTATAGCATTGTCCAAGGTGCTTGGCCTGATTGAAAGGAGGATGAGAAACAGTGATAGACGTTAAAAATCTGGAAAAAAACTTTGGTGACCATAAAGTTTTAGATGGAATCAATGAACATATCTATCCGGGTGAGAAAGTCGTTGTCATCGGACCTTCCGGATCTGGAAAATCAACCTTTTTACGTTGCCTGAATCTGCTGGAGGAGCCGACAGCCGGAACGATCACTGTAGATGGTGAGGATATCACGGATCCAAAGACAGATATCGATAAAGTACGTCAGAAAATGGGTATGGTATTTCAGCAGTTTAATCTGTTTCCACATCTGACAATCAAAGAAAATATCAAACTTGCCCCGGTGACATTGAAACTGATGTCAGACAGCGAGGCAGATAAAAAAGCCCTGGAGCTTCTGGAACGTGTCGGACTGCCGGATAAGGCAGATGCATATCCGAAGCAGCTCTCCGGTGGACAGCAGCAGCGAATCGCAATCGCACGTGCCCTGGCCATGAATCCGGAAGTGATGCTTTTTGATGAGCCGACTTCAGCCCTGGATCCTGAAATGGTAGGAGAAGTTCTTCAGTTAATGAAGGAACTGGCTGACGACGGAATGACAATGGTGGTAGTAACCCATGAAATGGGATTTGCCCGTGAGGTAGCTACCCGTGTGCTCTTTATGGATGGCGGAAATATCGCAGAGCAGAACAATCCGAAGGATTTCTTTGAAAATCCGAAGAACCCGCGTCTGCAGGAGTTTCTCTCGAAAGTATTATAAAGTTAAGTTGATGGTAAAATGAACAGGCTGGAAACCGTAAATCCGTGCAAACAGGAAGGATTTACGGTCTTCAGTCTGTTTTTTCATTATGGAAAAATCCTCCGGTGTTCCTGTGATGAAAAATCAGCGTGAGGATGCAACTGGCTGCATGTGAAAACATGTGTACGGAAGCAGTAGATATTTTTATTTATTTACGGTAAGATCAAAGAAAGAATGTACTCTGGAATCTGACCAGAATGACTCGTTTACAAAAGATTCCGAGCGTACATAAAAGGGGAAAGGAGAAGAACAATGTATCTGATACCGAAACCACAGCAGTGGTATGAAAAAGAGGAGATTTTTACAATTGAATATAACAAAAGCATTGTGCTAAAGGATAGTTGTCCAACGGAAATATATGGAGATGCAAAGTTGCTGCAGGAGGATATGAATGCCTGTACAGGCTTCGAATTTCAAATCAGGCGTGGAATGCCAGAAGAAGGGGATATCTGTCTGCAGATGGCAGACACCTTGGCAGAGCAGGAATACACGCTGCTGATCCAAAAGGAGGGAATCTGCATTACCGGAG
>CABRZK010000304.1 GCA_902475415.1 uncultured Eubacterium sp. | reverse complement strand
TTGAATGTAACGATGAAGGCGAGCTATACAGACTGTTCCATGAAGTTAATTCTTTAGTTGCAATCTTGAACGCCCATGCTGAAAACGAAAAGAGCGCAAAGAAATTTTTGCGAAATACCATATCGGATATTTCACATCAGCTAAAGACACCGCTTGCTGCTCTCAATATTTACAATGGTATTATACAGGGCGAAGCAAAGGAACTGCCGACCATACAAGAATTTAGCCAGCTTTCCGAGCAGGAGCTTGACCGTATAGAAACACTGGTACAAAGTCTTTTGAAAATCACAAAGCTGGATGCGGGTACGATTATATTGGAAAAATCTTTAGAAAATGTATCTGAGCTTGCAAAGAACATAAAAAAGCATTTCCTGTTTCGTGCCGAACAGGAGGGAAAAGAAATCTGTTTATCCGGCAATGAAGAAATTAAACTTTTATGTGACCGAAACTGGATTATCGAAGCTATCAGCAACCTTGTAAAGAACGCTCTTGACCACACAGAAAAAGGCGGACTTATCCGTATTGAGTGGCGGGCGTTCACTTCTATTGTTCAGATAAGCGTAAAAGATAACGGAAGCGGCATACACCCGGATGACTTATACCATATTTTTAAGCGGTTTTATCGTAGCCGTTTTTCTAAAGACACACAGGGTATAGGGCTTGGCTTGTCACTCACAAAAGCGATTGTAGAAGCCCATAACGGAACGATTGAAGTTGATAGCACAGTGGGAATGGGAACCTCTTTCACAATAAATTTTCTTAACCCTACAAAATTGTAGGCTGATTGTAATATTGATGTAGGGTTTCTCTGTTATATTGGGGCTATCAAAACAGAAAGAGGTGTTTACACATGAACTTATTGGAAGTCAACAATATTTGTAAAACTTACGGAAGCGGCGAAACCGCCGTACACGCTTTGAAAAAGGTCAGTTTTTCCGTTCCAAAGGGCGAGTATGTGGCTATCGTCGGAGAATCCGGCTCTGGAAAAAGTACGCTGCTTAACATGATAGGCGCACTTGATACGCCTACGTCCGGTAAAGTCGTAATTGGCGGCAAAGAAATTTTTTCCATGAATGACAACAGGCTTACAGTCTTTCGCCGTAGAAATATCGGGTTTATTTTTCAGGCGTTTAATCTTATTCCCGAACTGACCGTTGAGCAAAATATCATTTTTCCGGTGCTGCTTGATTATCAGAAACCGGACAGAAAATACTTGGAAGAACTGCTTACGGTTCTTAATCTGAAAGAACGGCGCAATCATTTACCGAGCCAGTTATCCGGCGGTCAGCAACAGCGTGTGGCAATCGGACGCGCCCTTATCACACGCCCGTCGTTAATCCTTGCAGACGAGCCAACGGGCAATCTTGACACACAGAACAGTAGCGAAGTCATAGCCTTGTTGAAAGAAGCGTCAAGGAAATATGAGCAGACCATTATTATGATTACTCATAACAGGAGTATTGCACAGAGCGCAGATCGGATATTGCAGGTATCAGACGGTGTGCTGACCGATTTGGGGAGGTGCCGCGAATGAAAAGCTATTTAAGCCTTGTGCCTATTTCTGCAAAGGTACATAAGCGTCAAAGTCGTATGACACGCATTTGCATTATCCTTGCGGTATTTCTCGTAACCTCTATTTTTTCTATGGTAGAAATGTGGACAAAAGCGGAAACCACAGCTATGCGCCATAATCACGGAGACTGGCATATAGCTCTGCAAAATATACAGGATAATGAAGCGGAGCAAATCAGAAAAGACAATGATGTAGCATTTTCTTCTTGGTACGACAGTATAAACGCAAACGCAGAACAAGATTATTATATAGGCGGCAAAAATGCTGTTATTTATGGTATCGAAGAAGCATACTCAACCAATATTATGAATTATCCAACCGAGGGCAATTATCCGCAGAATGAAAAAGAAGTGGTACTGAGTGCTGATGCAAAAGAACTTTTCGGAGTTAAAGTTGGGGACAGCATTACCTTAAATACTCATGCAGGGGATTTGGGATATACCATTACTGGATTTTATCAAGATGATTCTGAATTTAACAGTATGGTAAACGGAATTTGCGTATATGTGAACCGGGATACTTTTAATCATATCCGCAGTTTGAACGGAGAAACATCTGCTTCTCAATTCTACATTCGTTTTCAAAATGAAAACAGATTGAAAAAAACGATTGCTGATTTCAAGCTGAAATACAATTTAACTGACGAAAATGTAAAAGAAAATATGGCTGTTTTAAGTATGTTGGGAGCCAGCAGTAACGACAGTATAAATCAGCTATACCCATTAGCGGCAATCTGCTTTGTCATTATACTAATTTCGGGTGTGTTTATGATTTCAAGCTGCATGAATAGTACTGTGGCACAACGGACGAAATTTTTTGGTATGATGAGGTGTATCGGTGCAAGTAAAAAACAAATCATACATTTTGTAAGGCTTGAAGCATTGAATTGGTGTAAAACGGCAATTCCGATTGGTTGTATACTGGGAACAATAACCTGTTGGATATTATGTGCGATATTAAGATTTCTCGTAAAGGGAGAATGGGCAGATATGCCGCTTTTTTCCGTAAGTGTGACGGGTATTCTTTGCGGAGCTGTCGTTGGTATTGTTACAGTATTTATCGCAGCTCATTCCCCTGCAAAACAGGCAGCAAAGGTCTCGCCGGTAGCCGCAGTATCGGGAAACACAGGAACATCAAAGCATGGAGGTTGTGCAGCAAAGTCAGGCGTTTTCAAGATAGAAACTTCTTTAGGTATTCATCACGCAACCGAGGCAAAGAAAAATTTATTCCTTATTACAGGCTCATTTGCGCTTACGATTGCTCTTTTTCTATCGTTTGCCGCCTGCCTTGACCTTGTGCATAAGCTACTTCCGTCTGTAAGCGATTTTACACCGGATATAGTCATAAGTAGCGAAGATGAAACAAATTCCGTA
>CABRZK010000303.1 GCA_902475415.1 uncultured Eubacterium sp. | reverse complement strand
CTACCGCACCACCATCCTGATGGGCGTCCTGATCAGTATCTCCATCAGTATCGTGGTTCTGCTTTTTGACCGGCCGCTTCTCCAGATCTTCAACATCACCGGAGAGTCCCTGCGGCGCGCAAAGGAACATCTCGACATCCTGATGTTCTTCATCTGGACCAGCACGATCACCAACATCACCTGCGGTTTTCTGCAGGGTGCAGGCGATGTCAAGATCCCGGCAGCTTCCGGCTTCATCAACCTGGGCATCCGCCTCGCGCTCTCCTTCCTGCTGGCGCTCACCCCGGTTGGCTTCCGCTGCTACTATGTGAGCATGCCGCCCGCATGGCTGATCGCCTGCTTCGTAGTTGTGATGCGCTACCGGAGCGGAAAATGGAGGGAGTTTCGAATTGTAAAAGAGTAAGAAAAAGGATGGAAGAATTTACTTTGGGGGTGATTTCTTCCATCCTTATTTCGTTTAAAGCTCTTTTTCGCGTTTTACCCGCTCCTAAAATTTTAGCACACTACTATCTATAAAACACAAACTCCATTTTTACCATGCACATTCCACTCCACGCGCACACCGCTGCTTCCAGTGCCCGGTATGTAAACACGATATGGATATAAGAATGATTCACAAACACACTATACCAGGCAAACGGAATCAGGCAAATCATAAGATATGGCAACATACATAGGAAGAGCTCCCGCCAGCCACTCCGAACATGCAGGCTTTGTCTATTTCTCCACAGCATAAAAATCGTCAACAGAAGAAAGACAACCGCCGCTAATACCAGAACACCTATAAATCCGGCACCTATATTCCGCATAAATACCATCACTCTGGAAAAATGATTTTCTCCATAGCTGCTGGAAACGCGGACCTGTGCCTGCGAAACGGCATCTGCCAAAACATTCTGACGTAAAATAATCGAAGAAATCAGCCATTTTCCTGCCCACATGCCAAAATAGCCAAATCCCCAAACGACTGAACCAGCCACAATCTGCCGAATCTTCTCTGCAGGCGCCGTTTTTTCCTGAATCATCATAAAAACAGTCAGTAATACCCCTAATGAAGCGACCGGATATGTAAGCAAATCCGCGTATGCAATCACAATCCCATTCATCAAAAACAGATAAAGAAAATGTCCCTCCCTGCACATCCATTTCTGAAAATAAATACACACAATAACCGACAGCATCGTCGGGTAAAATACCGTCGAAAGCTGCAGCGAATGAATAATCGCTAATGGACGCAAAAATAAAATCGTAATCCCCAACGGCAGGAACAACTGATATTGTTTTCTTTTTATTATAACCAACACCAGTAATAATATTGTAACCGCAAAAAAGACTGTATTAATTGACCGTATACCCAAATAATCGGTTACCATCAAAAGCGGCCTAAGCGCCACCAGATAGCCATGCCAATAACGCGGGTACGCAATACTGCCAACGTCCTCCTCCGCCTTCACGTATGCATCTAACGAAGTAATCGGATCTCCATTCTGATAATCTGGTCGGTAGGCTGCAGCCGCGCGGTTCAACGCACTGGCATCTTCTTTCTGATAACAGGCATTTCCAATCATAAGCGCATCCGTCCAGTTATCCAGCTGATCCGCATATGTATAACCAACCGCCGCACCTATCCCTTCATAAGAAAATGTTTCCGCCGATCGGGCTGCATGCGTCTGGGTCAAACGATCCGGCAGCAAAAATACGCACCATAGTAAAAATATGCCTGCAAACAGACTTGCAAGCAGCATCAAACATAATTTTGCACTTATCTTTAGAAATTTCATACTCTCTCCCAACTATTGACATAGCATCAAAAAAGAAGCCCACCTACAAATCGTATACGATTATAGTAAGCGGGCTGATCAACATTATGCTTCTTTCAGTTTCTCAACCACTACTTTACATCTCTTTTTGTAAAAAGCGATGCCATAAAGCATTATATTATGGCGACCATCATTTTTCAGATACTCAGAATACCTTCGATCTCTGATTTGCTTGAGCGCTCTTTCACAGGTCTTATCTAATCCTGACACTTCCTTGGAATGCTTAAATTCAAAGATAATGCCATTATCCGGATTTTGCGGTTCAATGATAATATCAGCATATGTATAACCAACCGCCGCACCTATTCCTTAAACTTTTCCAAAATATTCCTAACTTCATCCACATCTATTTTCATCTGTTCTGCAATCTGGTTTTCTGTATATTTATCTCGATATAATCTATAAATTCCAAACACTCGTTCTTCACCCTGCTTCTGACCTTCCTTTAATCCTTCCTTCTTACCTTCCGCATACTCTGCCTTCCGAATCAATTCCTTTTCCCGTTTCTCATCATATTCGAAAATACACACCTCTATCGCCTCCGTTCGATTCTTTCTCAGGAAATCAGCCAGTATATTTTCCTCAATACATTCCGTCACAGCCTGCTCTGCCGCCCGGTTTATGTCCTTATACTCTGCCGCATATTTACGAATCTTGTCAACCAGAAGCATATACTCTTTCAACAGGCAGCAAGTTTCCAAAATCCTCTGTTTTTTATCCAGATTAATATTCAATACCTTCACTATCAATTCCAGCTCTGGTTCATCCGCCTTCTGGCAGAATGAATGTGACAGTTTCAGAACACTTTCCGCTTCCCGCTCCTCTTCTCCATTGTAAAATACAACAAAGTGTGGGGTCGGCAATTCTACCAGCGTTGACGCATACAGCGTTTGATTCCGAATGAGCATCTGGTATTCTTTCGTCACATAAATCAGAAAACGCAGCGGCATATTCGGATTCCAGGTTGACTGATGTTCATACAAATTCAACTGCATATCCAGCAAAAATGCCTGGTCATTTTTCATATTCATATAAACTGCATTTTCCAGCGTCACGATCTCCAACTCTTTTGCATCCGTATAATGTGAATGATTTACCGCATTATACAGACTCAACAGGTTCTCCCTTGTAC
>CABRZK010000302.1 GCA_902475415.1 uncultured Eubacterium sp. | reverse complement strand
ATTGCTGCCATTTCTTTCATGCCCTTTAATGCACGAATCTGGTCTGCAATTTCCTCTCTTAACTGGAAGTCACCACGACGCATACCTTGACGGTTTGTTGCATCAAAATCTTTCTGTTTGAATTCGATCAGTTTGTCAATACCGTACAGAGCTACTCGACGGTAGTCACCAACGATACGTCCACGACCGTAAGTATCCGGAAGACCTGTCAAAATCTTGTTATGTCTTGCGACTTTCATCTCCGGTGTATAAATATCAAATACTGCCTGATTGTGAGTTTTGTGATATTTTGTAAAAATCTCATGAATTTTTTCGCTTGGCTCATAGCCATACATTCTGCAGGACTCTTCTGCCATTTTGATTCCACCATACGGCATGAATGCACGTTTCAGCGGTTTGTCTGTCTGAAGACCAACTACCTGCTCCAGATCTTTTAACTCTTCATCAATGTAACCAGGGCCATAAGCGGTCAGGGAAGTAACAACTTCTGTCTCCATATCCAGAACGCCATTTTTTGCACGCTCTGCTTTCTGCAGCTCCTGAAGCTTTCCCCAAAGGCGATTAGTTGCCTCTGTCGGTCCTGCCAGGAACTCCTCATCTCCATCATACTGAGTATAGTTATTCTGAATAAAGTCACGGACATTTACTTCTTCTTTCCACAAACGTCCTTCAAATCCATTCCACTGTTCAAATTCCTTCATGATCGTCCTCACTTTCTGGTTAGTAACTAGTAATCATTTCCACGGCCATAGAATAGCAGAATTGTATGCAGAATACAATACCTTTTTGTTAATTTTTTATCACTTTCATATCTTGTTTCAAGAAAAAAACAGCCCGAATCTACTTATAAAAGTAAATTCAGGCTGATTTTCCCTATATTTTCCTATCCCTATGTCAATTTTAACCAGTTTTTCTTCTGTACATATTGTTATTTTTTTATCACTATCACAAGTTCCATTCATTCAAAGGCACTGGTGTAGATGTGCAGTAATCCTGCGAAAATATGTCAGCTTACATTAAACTGACATCATCCATCAAATCTCACATATGTTTGACTTGATGTTGTCGTAAACAGTTTCGAAGCTGATGTTAAATTCATGTTAAGCAAGACGGTAGGGTTATTTTCGTCAGGTTTTCTGCATCTAGCTCCGTCCCCGTGAGTGTGTCTGAGCTTGCTGATTTTGCAAGCGAGTTCGCGGAAGGGGACGGAAATCAGCGATGCAGGAAACCTAGAAAATAATCCGTGTCTGCGTACATGAATTTAACATCTGCTCGAAACGTCCGTTTAACCGAACTTAGAAGTTCTCGTCAATATAATCTGCGATTGCCTCACCAGCCATACGTCCGGAGTTAATTGCAAATCCCATGGTGTTTCCGCACAGTGTAAAGTTATAACTGTCACCATAAATTGTATTTGCATCAGATCCTGCACTGTAAAGTCCCGGGATCGGTTTCAGATTTGCATCCATAACTTCGCCGTATTTGTTGATTCTGACACCGCCGACAGTACCGTAAGCTGCGATATAGTATTTACCTACCAGGTAGCCGCCCTTACCTGTGATTGGATGCAGATACTCATGTTTTTTGTGGAACTGAGAATCGTATCCCTCATCACACATATCGTTGTAATCGTCCAGAGTCTCCTCCAGTTTGTCAGCATCGATACCAAGTTTCTCAGCCAGCTCCTCAATGGAATCTGCACGGACGAATCCGTCGTATCCTTCTTCTTCTGCACGCTCAAACTCAGCATCAACTGCCAGGAATGCATCTTCCGGATGAACGATATCAAAGATATCCGGACCATTTTTCTTGTAGTTTTTCAGAATTTTGCCATCCATGATGCAGTATCCGTAATGTCCCGGCTGAAGTGCAAGTGCGTTTCCTGTGTATGTTGTGTTACCCATCATACCCTCATTCATGAAACGGTCACCATTCTGGTTAATCAGAAGGTTTGGCTGACGCAGAACTGCATCTAACAGGAACCAGTTCATGTTGTCTTTTAACTGATAGATCATCTCGATGTTTGCACCAAATTTCTGTGCACCTGCATCCCACATCATGTTCAAACCGTCACCGGTTGTACCCGGAACGTTGAATGGGAAATAATCTTCCCACAGATTATAGCCAAAGTTATCTTTGATCATTTCTTTATTTGTACCGAATCCACCGGTTGCAACTACAACAGCTTTACCGCGTGCTTCGATCTCTTCACCGTCTTTATCAACTGCTTTTACACCTACGCATTTGCCATCTTCCATGATCAGACCTGTTGCCGGTGTCTCAAGGTAGATCTCTGCGCCGAGTTCTTTCGCTTTCTCTGTCATGGCACGAACCATTGGGCCTGCTGCACGAGGTCCGATGACACCATTCTCCGGTTTTACGATATGCCATGTTGCCTCAGACTCTCTGAAGTAACGGAATGCGCCTGCAAACTCAACACCCATATCTTCCAGCCACTCAATAGTATCTGCAGATTTGTTGAAGTATGTCTGAACCAGATCACTGTCTACACGATAATGTGTATACTCCATATGTTTGTTCAGAGCTTCATCTACTGTGATATCACAGAATGCTTTTTTCTGATATTTTGTGCCGATACCAAGCGGGCCCATACCCATGTTTGCTGCTCCACCGGTTGTGTTGGATTTCTCAAATACGATTGCTTTCAGGTCGTTCTCACCTGCTGTGATTGCTGCTGCCAGACCAGCCGGGCCTGCTGCTACGACAATTACATCTGCTTCCATTGTTTTCATACTGAAATACCTCCATAAATATTGGTTTATTTGTGATTCGCAAGCGAATCTGAAATGTTAACTCCGTATAAACGGAAAAGTTCCTCTTTGTCCGATGACGTTACTGTTCACACGCTACTATCCCGCGAGGCGTTTTGGCATGAATATGCCAAAATCCCGAGACATACAGCGCGAATTTATGCGATTAGCATAAATTCTGT
>CABRZK010000301.1 GCA_902475415.1 uncultured Eubacterium sp. | reverse complement strand
TAGAGCAGAGGACTGAAAATCCTCGTGTCACTGGTTCGATTCCGGTTCTGGGCACGCAGGTGTAGTTCAATGGTAGAACATCAGCCTTCCAAGCTGAATACGTGGGTTCGATTCCCATCACCTGCTTTGAAATGAATATTTTATTTATTATGCGCGAGTGGCTCAGTTGGTGGAGCACGACCTTGCCAAGGTCGGGGTCGCGGGTTCGAGTCCCGTCTCGCGCTCTTTTTATATACAAAAGGTATCCTAAAAGGATACCTTTTGTATATAAACGAGTCCTGCCGGACTCGAACGGTTCGAGGTCTCCGCTCTGCTCCGGTCGGTGCAGAACCGACATCCACCGGATGTCGTGCACCGTCTCGCGCTCAAACAGAAAGAAGTTAGAATCGATATATGCAAGAGTCCTGCCGGACTCGAACGGTTCGAGGTCTCCGCTCTGCTCCGGTCGGTGCAGAACCGACATCCACCGGATGTCGTGCACCGTCTCGCGCTCAAACAGAAAGAAGTTAGAATCGATATATGCAAGAGTCCTGCCGGACTCGAACGGTTCGAGGTCTCCGCTCTGCTCCGGTCGGTGCAGAACCGACATCCGCCAGATGTCGTGCACCGTCTCGCGCTCAAACAGAAAGAAGTTAGAATTGATATATATGCAAGAGTCCTGCCGAATTCGAATGTTCAAGGGCAGGATTGTGTTTTTTTAGTTTTATAAGAGATGAGGGAGTAGCAGGCGTGGTTTTTCTGCGTAACAAGTCAACATACTGGCCGTTGGCCTGGCTTGTTTTAAATAGCGAGACTCATGTATAACTGACAGGCTATACGTGCGTCTTGTGTGAATACAGAATGAATGACAGGTATAGTCGATGGGCTATACTTTTTTTGTTGTCATAGGATTGATTAAGAGAGAAAAATTGGGAGGTTAGTATGAGTTGGAGTTTGGTTTTTGTGGTCAATAGTATTTTGCTTGGTGTAGGACTTGCGATGGATGCATTTTCAGTGTCTATGGCGAATGGTTTGAATGAACCGCATATGAAAAAAGGGAAGATGTTGGGGATTGCCGGGACTTTCGGTGGATTTCAGGCAGTGATGCCGATGATTGGGTGGATATGTGTCCATACGATCGTGGAATATTTTTCGTCTTTTGAAAAATTCATTCCTTGGATCGCACTCATTCTGCTGGGGTATATCGGTGGGCATATGATCTATGAGAGTGTCTGTCCCGGGGACAGTGAGGAAGAGGAAACAGGTGTCGGATTCTGGGCATTGATGGTTCAGGGGGTAGCCACATCCATTGACGCACTGTCCGTAGGATTTACCATTGCTGAATATGACTGGCTGATGGCCCTAGTCTGTTCGCTGATTATTGCAGCCGTCACATTTGTTATCTGTATTGCAGGTCTTATCATTGGACGTAAATTCGGAACAAAGCTGGCAGGCAAAGCCCAGATATTGGGAGGTGTGATTCTGATAGGTATAGGTCTGGAAATTTTCATCAGCAATATGTTTTAACATTCATTTCATAATTTTTATGCTGCTGCATGCAGCTTGTTTTTTGGTTACTGAGTTCTGTAAGTAAAGTGCGGCACTGGTTTTTTTGGCGGACAAAACTTCCAGTGCCGCGTTTTTACTGTCCTTGACAAAAACACGCCCTCGTGTTATTATGATAACACGTTAGTAGGATAAAGGGTTAAGAGCGTGAAAACGTAAGATGGAGGCATTTATGAAAAAGGGTTTAGCTTTATGCATGGCTGCAGTATTAGCCATGGGATGTTTATTAACAGGCTGCGGCAGCAGTGATACAGGTGCAAAGTCAACAACAGGAAGTGCAGCGGCAGGCACGGAAGCAGCCGAAACAGAAACCGCAGGCACAGAGGCAGCCGGAACACAGACAACAGACGGTGAAAAGAAAACATTTACTGTTGGTTTTGATGCCAGCTTCCCGCCATATGGTTATCAGGAGAATGGCGAGTATGTCGGTTTTGATCTGGATCTGGCACAGGAAGTCTGTGACAGAAATGGTTGGGAACTTGTGAAGACTCCGATCGACTGGGATGCCAAGAATATGGAATTGAATTCAGGTGCTATTGATTGTATCTGGAACGGCTTTACGCTGAATGGCCGTGAAGATGATTATACATGGACACCTGCTTATATCAACAATACACAGGTATTTGCAGTCAACAAGAACAGCGGTATTACAAAGGCAGCTGATCTTGCAGGCAAGAACGTACTTGTTCAGGCAGATTCTTCAGCACTGGCAGCACTTCAGGATGAAGAGAATACAGATATCAAAGCTTTGGCAGATTCTTTCGGAAGCCTGACACAGGTACCGGATTATGAGAGTGCACTGATGGAGCTTGAAGCAGGTTCCGCAGATGCAGTTGCCATGGATGAAGGTGTTGCACTGACAAAACAGGCACAGAATGACAATATCGTGATCCTTGATGATGTGATCTCACAGGAACAGTATGGCATCGCCTTCAAGAAAGGCAATGATGAACTGAGAGATCAGGTATGGTCCACATTAGTTGAAATGGAGAAAGATGGCACTGTAGATAAGATTGCAGCGAAGTATCCATCAATCAATACAGCCAATATCTGTATCAGTGACAATGAATAAGAATTGAATAGAGCACCTTAGCTGCTGCAAAATTAATCAACTGATTTTGTGGCAGCTCTTTTGCTCTTATATAAGGAGGAAATGAGAATGACTGTCATGCAGATTGTCCAACAGCTGTTTAACAGTATGGGTATTACGATGGAAATCTTTTTTGTGACATTGGTCACATCGCTGATCCTTGGACTTGGTCTCGCTCTGGTGCGAATGTCAAAAAACCGTGTGCTGTCACTGATTGCCAAATTTTATATTTCGGTTATGCGAGGGACGCCGCTGATGCTGCAGTTACTTGTGGTTTATTTCGGACCATTTTTTATTTTTGGCATGCAGATCACACCATCCTA
>CABRZK010000300.1 GCA_902475415.1 uncultured Eubacterium sp. | reverse complement strand
CTGTCACGCCTCGCTCCAAAGTGAAGCTGGTGGCCAAGCTGCTTAAGACAATTCATACCCAGGAGAGCAAAAAAGCTGCCCGGGAGAAAGCAAAAGCCGTAGTGGTGGAACTTCGTTCCATGAAACTGAAGGAGGTAGCCGAGAAGATAGAAGATAGTATTGATGAGATCTCATGCTGGTCTATGCCAGGCTGCGCCATATGGCGCCATATGGCCGGTACCCAGTGGTGCAACAGAAATACATGAACATGAAGCACCTGTAGGTTGTCGCGCGAGGACACCTCCGTTGCTGGCTGACTTCATTCACGCCAAAGTCTGCAAACCAATTTGCGCAAAATACTGGATCTGTTGACAAAAAGGAAACTAGACTGAAAGTTGATGCTTTCAGCCCAGATTTTCGTCTTATGTGAGGTCAAAAGGATAGCCTTGACCATCCTTTTTAGGTTTAATGCCATGGCAGATAAGAGGCATTCTTCTGTAGCTGCAAGAATGCCCCTCTTATGTATTGTGGAAAGATTGTGTTCGCGCTTCATAGCCGCAAAGCTACCTTCGGCCCAAATTTTTCGCTTTTTCATCATGTGTAGGTATTCCGGAGTGTTGACTCTTGAATGCCCTCTATAAAATGCCGGATAGCAACTGCTGGCCAAAATTCTTCTGCGAGCACCAGTCTTATCAAAGCAAGTCTCACGGGAAGTACATTTCCGGCAGACATCTCCCTGTACCTGGTAACAGCGAAGGTACTTGCCTGTGGACTTGTTGCAGTTCAAGCGATGGAATACAAGCGACTGCCCCATTGGACAAATAAATGTATCCTGTTGTGGACAATAGGAAAAGCCGTATTTACTTGGGTCATTTGGAAAGCGAATGGTGGGAATATAGCCGGTTATACCTAATAATTCCAGACCTCGGTGAACGGCACCAGTGTCATACCCTCTGTCCAAGGCAACTTTCTCCATAGACAAGCCCAACAATTTTTGCTGCCGTTCCAGATGCCGCAGGACCAAGATGCTTTCTTTTTCATTTGCCGGAAATACATCGATTCCTGTAACAATTCCATGTTTACAATCTACGGTTGCTTCCATGAGATATCCCACACCGCGCTTATTTCCGTGGTGGATATAACCACACTCAGGATCTGTTGCGCTGGTTGTAATCTTTTTTGTGACTGTACGAGTCGGTGGTTGCTTAAAGCCTGGTTGCGCCGCAAGTTCTTGATCCAGATCGTCTAGATAGCTCAGCATGCTCTGCTCGACTTTCACTTCTATGTCAGTCCAGCTGTTTCTGGAAACTTCGGCAGGAATGTAGCTGCCATCTGAGGCCATTTCTTTGCCGTCTATCAGTTTCTGTTCCATGCAGCGTCGGACTACTTTCAGAAAAACCTTCTGGAACAAGCAGCTTTCATTCCACTTACGAACTCTTGTTTTACTGAATGTAGAATGATCCGGTATCTTCTCTCCAAGCTCAAAGCCACAAAACCAGCGATAAGCAATGTTTAACTGAATTTCTTGGACAAGCCGGCGTTCGGATTTGATGCCGTAAAGATATCCTACCAGCAGCATTTTAAACATGCTGACAGGGTCAACAGATGGACGGCCTTTTTCAGAGTAATATGGCGCCACAAGATTGTAGATAAAGTCAAACGAAACCATCTGATTAATTTTCCGAAGCAAGTGATTTTCTGGAATCAATTCTGTGATATCCAAAATCATCATGCTCATCTGACCGCTCTGCCGTCCCATCATGCTCCATCCCTCCCGTGTTTTAATTATACCATAGGGGCGGCGTTTTTTGGGCTTTTGTCAACAGGTCCAATACTTGACACTACCGGAAGGTTTCCGATGGACGCTAGGAGAACCCAAATAATAACAGTGAGGTGATTAACTATGAATATAGTTCTACTCTCAGGCGGTTCAGGAAAAAGGCTCTGGCCCCTTTCCAACGACATCCGCTCAAAACAATTTATAAAAATTTTTAAGACAGACAATGGCGAGTATGAGTCTATGGTTCAGCGTGTTTACCGCCAGATTAAAACGGTAGATACCGATGCAAATGTAACCATCGCCACCTCAAAAACACAGGTTTCCGCAATTCATAACCAACTCGGCGAGGATGTTGGAATTTCCGTTGAGCCGTACCGACGTGACACTTTCCCTGCAATCGCGCTTGCAACAGCTTATCTTCATGATGTACAAGGGATTGGATTGGATGAGTCCGTGGTAGTTTGTCCAGTCGATCCTTGTGTAAATGATGACTATTTCGAGGCATTAAAAGCTCTAGGGGCACAAGCGGCGAAGGGTGAGGCTAACCTTGTCCTGATGGGTATTGAGCCGACATACCCTAGTGAGAAATATGGGTACATCATTCCGACTACAAAAGACCAGACCAGTGAGGTGGCTGCATTTATAGAAAAACCGGATAAAGAAACAGCTAAGTCCTATATCTTACATGGTGCACTCTGGAACGGTGGGGTGTTTGCCTATAAGCTAAAATATGTGCTGAATAAGGCGCACGAGCTGATTGATTTTGTGGATTATGCGGATCTGTTTGATAAATATGAGATGTTAAGAAAAATCAGCTTTGATTATGCTGTAGTAGAAAAAGAACCGAAGATACAGGTCATGCGATTTTCTGGTGAGTGGAAGGACCTCGGCACTTGGAATACGCTGACAGAGGCAATGGACGAGCCCACCATTGGTGGCGCCGTGCTGAACGATACCTGTGAGAATGTAAACGTGATTAACGAGTTGAACGTTCCTATCGTCTGTATGGGGCTGAAGGATATGATCGTTTCTGCAAGCCCTGAAGGCATCCTTGTTTCTGACAGAGAACAGTCCAGCTATATCAAGCCGATTGTGGACAAAATCGAGCAGCAGATCATGTTTGCTGAGAAGTCTTGGGGCAGTTTCCGAGTAATTGATATCGATGAAAAAAGTTTAACCATTAAAGTGACTTTGAAGCCGGG
>CABRZK010000299.1 GCA_902475415.1 uncultured Eubacterium sp. | reverse complement strand
CTGCAACATCGCTTGCAGCCCCTCGCGCTCAAAACTCACGCCGGAAAATCCGTCATCAACGAAAAAGCGCGTATTGAAAAAATGGTGGTCGTCTGCGTACTTCTGTAAAATGAGCTTTTGGTTCTGTATGCTTTCGCTTTCTCCGGCTTGCATATCCTCTTGACTTAATCTGCAATATAAAGCGGTTATCTTGTCTGCCTGTAACATTTTGTCCTCCTCTCTGACAGCAGACAAGCATGGTATTTGTACTAATAAAATTATACCATGAACCGCTGCTAAAGTCATGTCCTAAATATGAAAAAACGCCCTATTTTCGGGCGTTTGCGGCGTTTAGCTCCATATCTTTACGAATGAGCTTTTTTATCTTTTTATCGAGTGTGTCCGTCGCTCGTTCACTCTGCGCCGAACATACAAGATAAGTAACTTTTCCAATTTTATGTTTCGTTGTGGTAACGGAAGATTGATTTTGCGACAAAAGAAAAGCCCCCTTTCTTTCGCTTGTTCAATAGTTCAGTTTATGAATAGTAGCAAGTCCACTATTCACGGTAATTTATAAAGGGGCTTTCATCAGACGGTCAATTAGCTTCTCAACCTCACGGGAATTGCACCCCTGCGCGGTTCTCGCGCAGCCCTACCCATTGCCTGCGACGCTTTGAACGCTCGGACTATGGCGATAAGGGAGTATCATTATGTATTTTGCGCTTCGTCGCCGACAGGCTGCTATGCCTGTTTTCCGGCGTCGGTGTTGGTCGCTCGGTTATCCCAGGCGGGAAAGTCCCGCCGGGATAACGTCATGGCGCACCCGCCGCATGGCTCGGCACAAAAGGAACGTATCTGATTTGCCCTATGCTGCGCCGCCGTTATCTTGCGTCGCTTTCTTTGTCAAGGTACAAAAGACAGGAATACGCAAAGCGGAAAGGGGTGGAACACTTCGCGTTTTTACTTATCTGTCTTAAAGGATAGGACAGCCCGCATGAGCTTTGCTTGCAGCCGTTCCCGCAAGTCCTCGTCTATGCCGTAATAGGTATTGCCGTTCTCGTCACGGATTTTCCGCATAGACAGGTGGGCTATGTAGCTTTGGTAGTGCTGCATTACAATTTTCATGGCGTCGGGGTCGCCCTTCGTCGCGGCTAAAATGACCGGGTAGGGTAATAAGCCGCGCTCATTGTCATTACAATTCGTTCCATTCATCAGCGCGTTCCTCCAAATATCGTTTTAGCAGTTCAAAAGAGCTTGTCCGTCTATACTGTACTGTGCTGCGGGGTACTTTCATAAGCTCCGCGATTTCAGCGTCGGTCATGCTGAAAAAGTAATACAGTAAAACGGCTTGCCGTTTTTCTTCCGGCAGGGAGTGCATTGCTTCGGCAAGCAACTTCGCCGTAATCTTCAAACCGCCTGCACAAAAAGCATCCTCGTCCTCATTGACAAAATATCTGTCAACGGTATAAAGCTGCTTTTCCTCATGCGGGGCAAGGTCTGAAAAGTTGACTTCGTGCTTTCGCCGACTTTTGCTTTCCCGGCAGGCGTCAATCAGTTCGTTGCGTAGCGTGTGTTTGCAGTACGCATTAAACTCACATCTTGTCTGCCATTCCAACCGATTAGGATAATCCATGTTCTCACCCCCTTTCGTCCCGGGGGCGGGTTATTTATCCCCTTTCGGCTGCCTTCCACGGACGCACCGCAGATTTGCCAAACGGAATAGAAAAGTTTTTCAAAAAAGTTTTGAAAAACACAAAATGCGCCCGTCTGCAAGGCGCAGACGGACGCAAAGGAAATGTAAGCAGTATTCAGATGATTTGACAGTTCATACTCATGGGTAGACTTGCCCGGTGGTGGAGCTATGCTTTTTTTAATTGATGAAGCTCATGGGTATTATGGAATACCAAAGTAGACACGGCGGCAACCTCCTAAAATGCCGCCGTGTCAGTTCACGGTGTTTGGGTCGTCGTAGGTTTGGGATAGACGAAAAGAAACGGCGGCTCTGAAAAATCAAAGCCGCCGCGATAGAATAGGCGCGTGAAAATGTGTCTGCTTTACGACGGCTTTTTTTCTTTTGCCGTCGTGCGGCAGATATTATATTTCTATTTTATAACTCATTTATGGTTGCTGTTATTGCCATGTTTCTTATACGCTTTGCCGGGGCATATACAGCCAAAATACACGAAACAAGAACCAAAAGGACTATGATTTCCATTGGAACAACAGGGACTTTCCATGTTCCTCCGAAGTGCGTAACAATTATCTTTACATAAATCAGATAGTGAAGCAACAGACCTAAAACAAATCCAATAATTGTACCACAGGCAGCGTAAGTGATTGCTTCAGCCGTTATCATTTTTGTAATTTGCCGATTTCCCATACCAACTGCTCGCATTGCTCCGTATTGTTTTATTCTTGCGGACACACTCATGGAAATACTGTTCATAATGTTTAATATCGTGATGAATGAAATAATTGCAAGAAAACCGTATGCTGCAAGCCGGAATACCCAATAGGAACCATTGACATCACTGTTTTCTGCCCGGTTGTCTGCGAACACATAATCACTTGATAAGTTGCGGATTTTGCTTACTTCTGTTTCGGATATATTTTTTTCCAATACGACACTTACTAAGGCATAGTCCTGTTCTCCTGTAAGCTGTGTATAGGTTTCTTCTGAACAGACCATTGTTGCAGCACCGCTGACACTACCTACTCCCTCGGAAGCGATACACGCAATTTCAATTTCTGTATCTCCGATTTTTATTTTGTCGCCAACATTTAACCGATTATCTTGATTATAAATCGCCAGTGCATAGCCAGAATTACCATAGACTTTTGATAAATCTCCACTCATAACTGACTTCTTAAAGCTGTCAAGCATGGACTCGTCATAGGAAAACAAATCAACTGTTCCTGCATTGCCGTTAATTTCAACAGGATATGCTACATGAAGTTTTGTACCGAAAACGGATTTTACTCCGGGGATT
>CABRZK010000298.1 GCA_902475415.1 uncultured Eubacterium sp. | reverse complement strand
GAAAATTGTTTACCAGTAGTTTTGCGTACCAGTCGGCAAGCTGCTTTTTCTCTGGGGAGATGGTGGGATGATTTAGAATTTCAGCTTCTACCTTACGTGCTCCGGCATTCATCATTTCATCAAAGACATTTCGCCCCAGCAAATTCTGATTCCACAGGATTTCGAGCCGATGTTTCTGATCACACAGTCGGCTGAGTCCGTTTAGCAGAGAGCGTGTATGCTGCTCATTCCCGATATCCATATGCAGAAAATCTACTTCCATGTGTTCTGCGAAGTCCTGCACGATAGCATCCACAACGACATCCCGCAGTTCGTATTTATCGGTAAAATAGCGATAAAAAGTTGAACGATTGATCATGGCCAGATCAGCAATCTGTCCGACTGTTATCTGGGAAAAATCTTCCTTTTCCAGACATTTGAAAAATGTCTGAATGATTAATGTTTTCATTCTTTCTGCACGATGATCCATAACTATTTCCACCTTCTCAATAATATGTCATGCGTTGTATGCCACGTAGTTCACAGCAAGAATACCGAGGGTATTCTTGAATTGGAATCATATGAAAAAAGTATAACATGAAAATGTGTATTTATCCAGATGCAATACAACAAAAACTATAGAAGTGTTGCAAAATAAAACAGCCAAAAATAAGCTGATGTTTGAACCTTACAGATAGTTTCTGATACAGTTTAAGTAACGAAAAAACAGTTCAGATTCCGATAAAATGATCCGGTAGAATAACGAAGATTAGGAGACAACGGATGATGGCTGTTTGTATTTGAAATCGTTGGTATTTATTTTTGGAAAGGATAATGTAAAAAGTTATGGCAGAAAAAAATCAGTATTTTCCACATTTATTTGAGCCGTTAAAAATTGGTTCAAAAACAATCAAAAACCGTATTGAAGCAGCTCCTGCATTATTTGCATTTGAGCATTATATTGAGCTGGATCCGGATCCGTTTGGATATACCACACCGGTGCCGGAGCGTGCATTCCGCATGCTGGAAGCAAAGGCAAAAGGTGGCGCAGGTATCGTCTGTTTCGGTGAATTAAGTCCGAACCATGAGTATGACAAACGTTTCCCGTTTGAGCCGTACATTGATTTTACATCCAGATCAGATAAAACATTTGAGATCACAAAGAAAACAGCAGAGATGATCAAAAGCTATGGTGCCCTGCCGGTTGGTGAGCTGATTTCCTGTGGTGAGATCAAGACCAATATCGGAGATGGCATCAATCCGAAAGGACCGTCAGAGAAAGATCTTCCGGATGGTACACATGTAGATGCATTTACAAAAGAAGAAATCTTAAGCTGCTATCAGGATTATGTAACAGCCTGCAAGTGGTTTGAAGCAGCAGGATGGGAAGGTGTCATGATCCACTGTGGACATGGATGGCTTCCGGCACAGTTCCTGTCTCCGCAGTATAACAAACGTACGGATGAGTACGGCGGATCCTTTGAAAACAGAGCAAGATTTACTGTAGATCTGTTAAAAACAATTCGTGAGGCTATGGGACCGGACTTCCTGATCGAAATCCGTGTCAGCAGCTCCGAACATCTGCCGGGTGGACTGGAACTGGAGGATGCTGTAAATTACTGTAAATTATGTGAGCCGTACATTGATCTCATTCATGTATCCTGCGGACATTATCTGAGTTCTTCCAGAAGCTGGGAGTTCACTACTGCTTATGCACCGCATGGTCCAAATATTGAGCCGGCAGCAGTGATCAAACAGAATGTATCCATTCCGGTTGCTGTTGTAGGTGGTATCAACTCTCCGGAGCAGGCAGAGGAAGCAATTTCAGCAGGAAAAGTAGATATGGTATCCATGGGACGTCAGTTCTTTGCAGATCCGGCATTCCCGAACAAGGCAAAAGACGGACATGCTGATGAAATCCGCCGTTGTCTGCGTTGCGGAAGATGTTATCCGGGTCCGTCCGGCGAGCATGAGACAGAGATCTGGACGGTGAAATTTCCGCCACTGGACT
Source organism: uncultured Eubacterium sp. (assembly GCA_902475415.1). Classification (GTDB taxonomy): domain Bacteria; phylum Bacillota; class Clostridia; order Lachnospirales; family Lachnospiraceae; genus Eubacterium_I. Next base: position 1,009 of record CABRZK010000298.1, on the reverse strand, counting down.
CCTGTACCATCAACCCATACGATGTATGGCCGGCTTCTCATCATAAAGTACTGCCGGATCGTATGCCCAAACCGGAAGCAAGCCGTAAAGTATTAGTAGTCGGCGGCGGCTGCGGCGGTCTGCAGACAGCAATCACAGCAGCAGACAGAGGACATCAGGTAATTCTGTGTGAGAAATCAGATGTATTAGGCGGTCTGATCAACTTTACCGATCATACCGATCATAAAGTAGATATCAGAAACTTCAAAAACCTGCTGATCCGTGAAGTTGAAAAACGTCCGATCGAAGTAAGATTAAACTGCGAAGTAACTCCGGAACTCATAAAAGAGATTGCGCCGGAAGCTGTTGTCCTGGCAGTTGGATCTGATGATCTGATCCTTCCAATCGAAGGAATTGAAAATGCTGTAACCGCTATGGATATCTATGGCAATGATTTTGCCGGACTTGGCAAGAGCACCATCGTACTGGGCGGCGGTCTGGTAGGCTGTGAGGCGGCAGCAGACTACATTGATCATGGTGTAGAGACAACCATCGTTGAGATGAAAGGTGCCCTGATGCCGGAGACAACCGGTCTGTATCGTACCGCAGTACATGACTTCATCGACAAAAATGGTGGAAAATACGAAGTAAATGCCAAAGTAATCAAAGTAGGCAAAGACTTTGTCGTAGCAGAACAGAACGGTAAAGAAATCACTATCAAAGCAGATTCTGTAGTAAATGCAATGGGACGTCGTGCACATGCTTCCGAAGATCTGGAGACAGCGATCAAAGAAGCCGGCATTCCGGTATGGAAGATCGGCGACTGTGTTCGTGCCCGTCAGATTGGTGATGCTGTCAGAGAAGGCTGGACAGCAGCAATGGAAATAATTTAACCAAATAAAGGAAGTCCTTTGAATTAATTATAAATATAATTTAATAAACGAAAAAGCTGGAACCAGAAATCCATGCAGACACGGACGATTTCCTATCTGCACTGCGCGCTTATTTTCGCCTCCTCCCGCGAACTCAT
>CABRZK010000297.1 GCA_902475415.1 uncultured Eubacterium sp. | reverse complement strand
GCGCTTGCCGTACTGCAATTGGTAAAATGGGTGGACAGTTTGGAAATACTCCGGCTGTTGAATTAGGATCCATCGTTATCAGAGAGGCATTAAAAAGAGCAGGCGTTGCTCCGGAGCAGGTTGACGAGGTTATGATGGGATGCGTTATCCAGGCTTCCCAGGGACAGAACGTAGCACGTCAGGCATCTATCAAAGCAGGTATCCCGAATGAGGTTCCAGCTTTCACACTGAATGTAGTATGCGGATCCGGTCTGAAATGTGTAAACGAGGCTGCAAACATGATCATGGCTGGACAGGCTGATATCGTTGTAGCAGGTGGTATGGAGAACATGTCCATGGCTCCATATGCATTAAAGAAAGCTCGTTTTGGTTACAGAATGAACAATGCAACTATGATTGATACAATGGTTAATGATGCATTATGGGATGCATTCAACAACTATCATATGATGATCACAGCTGAGAACATCTGTGATCAGTGGGGATTAACACGTGAAGAACTTGATGAGTTCGCAGCAATTTCCCAGCAGAAAGCAGTAGCAGCTCAGGAATCTGGAGCATTTGACGATGAGATCGTTCCTGTTCCGGTTAAAGTTAAAAAAGAGACTGTTATGATCACAAAAGATGAGGGACCACGTCCTGGAACAACAAAAGAGACTCTTGCAAAATTAAAATGCTGCTCCGGTAAAGAGGGCGGACTTGTTACAGCAGGTAATGCATCAGGTATTAATGATGGTGCTGCAGCAATTGTTGTAATGAGCGAAGAGAAAGCAAAAGAGCTTGGTGTTAAACCGATGGCTACATTCGTAGCAGGTGCACTTGGCGGATGCGCTCCGGAGATCATGGGTATCGGACCTGTTCCGGCTACAAGAAAAGCATTAAAGATCGCTGGTCTTGAGATGGATGATATCGATCTGATCGAGGCAAATGAGGCATTTGCAGCTCAGTCTGTAGCAGTACAGAAAGAGTTAGGATTCAGCTCTGATATCTTAAACGTAAACGGTGGTGCTATCGCACTTGGACATCCGGTAGGAGCTTCTGGATGCCGTATCCTTGTTACACTGCTTCACGCTATGCAGAAGAGAGACGTTACATACGGACTTGCTACTCTGTGTATCGGTGGCGGAATGGGTTGTGCTACAATCGTTAAAAAAGAAGCTTAATTATTAGAAAATGATTTTTAGAAGGGTTTACTAAATCCGGATCAGTCTCCGGCATGATTGCGGCATGCGAAAATGTCGGAGACATTTTAATAATCAATATCGTTAGTTATTTAACAGAGTGCCGAAAGGCAGAAAACATTATATTTAGATATGTGTGACTAATCTATGGACAAGATTGTTTGGGTATGGCAGTCGGTATGTTTCATGTTAGTATATAATTTCATTTTAAGGAGGACATATCATGAAAGTTGGTATTATTGGAGCAGGAACAATGGGATCTGGTATCGCTCAGGCTTTCGCACAGACAGAGGGCTATGAAGTTTACTTATGCGATATTAATGATGAGTTTGCTGCAAACGGCAAAAACAAAATCGCAAAAGGATTCGAGAAAAGAATCGCAAAAGGTAAAATGGATCAGGAAAAAGCTGATGCAATCCTTGCTAAAATTACCACAGGTACAAAAGATATTTGTACAGATGCTGATTTAGTAGTAGAAGCAGCATTAGAAGATATGGCAATCAAAAAACAGACATTCAAAGAACTTCAGGACATTGTTCCGGCTGAGTGTATTTTTGCAACAAACACATCTTCATTATCCATTACAGAGATTGGCGCAGGCCTTGACAGACCGGTAATCGGAATGCATTTCTTCAATCCGGCACCTGTAATGAAACTGATCGAGGTAATCCAGGGCGCAAATACTCCGGATGAATTAAGAGACAGAATCGTTGAGATCTCAAAAGAAATCGGTAAGACACCGGTTCAGGTAAACGAGGCAGCTGGTTTCGTAGTAAACAGAATCCTTGTTCCGATGATCAACGAAGGTATCTGCGTATTAGAGGCAGGTGTTGCAAGTGTAGAAGATATCGATGCAGCAATGAAATTAGGTGCTAACCACCCAATGGGACCTTTACAGTTAGGTGACTACATTGGTCTTGATATCTGCCTTGCTATCATGGAAGTAATCTATTCTGAGACAGGCGATCCTAAATATCGTCCAGCTCCATTACTTAGAAAAATGGTACGTGCAAATAAACTTGGCTGCAAGACAGGCGTAGGTTTCTACGATTACAGCAAGTAAGAATAGAAAATCTCTCGAATTATAAAGGATACGTTCCTTTATAAGATATATAAGAAGAATAACAGTTGGAATGACTGATAACTGATTTCTGTTAATCGAGAGGACTCCTGTTATTATGACAGGAGGTTGAACACTCGATTTGAAATTAGATGCGATCTACCAGGACATGTGCATTTTGCTACACATGTCTTTGGTGGGTTATGGAGTTTTGACTGTGTTTCACTAAAAATGGAGGAAAAGTAAAAAATGGATTTCGGATTAAGTAAGAAACATGAAATGGCAAGAAGCCTTTTCAAAGAATTCGCTGAGAACGAAGTAAAACCACTTGCTCAGGAAGTTGACGAAACTGAAAAATTCCCGACTGGAACCGTTGAGAAAATGGCTAAATATGGCTTCCTTGGTATTCCGGTACCGAAGGAACTCGGCGGACAGGGCTGTGACATCCTTACATACGCTATGTGCGTAGAGGAATTATCAAAAGTTTGCGGTACTACAGGTGTTATCGTATCTGCACATACATCTCTGTGTGTAGACCCGATCCTTACATTTGGTACACCAGAGCAGAAAGCAAAATATATCCCGGATCTTGCTTCCGGTAAAAAACTCGGTGCTTTCGGTCTGACAGAGCCGATGGCTGGTACAGATGCTCAGGGACAGCAGACAAAAGCAGTTTTAGATGGAGATGAGTGGGTACTTAATGGATCCAAATGCTTCATCACAAACGGTAAAGAAGCTGACGTATATATCGTAATCGCTGTAACAGGCAAAGTAGAGAAACGTGG
>CABRZK010000296.1 GCA_902475415.1 uncultured Eubacterium sp. | reverse complement strand
TGGTATTGATCTGGTGGCGACCAACGATGTGCATTATACCTATGAAAAAGATGCGGAAGCCCATGATGTACTGCTCTGCCTGCAGACGGGCAAAAAGCTCAGCGATGAGAACCGTATGCGCTACGAAGGCGGACAGTATTATGTGAAATCTGAGGAAGAGATGCGTGCACTTTTTCCGTATGCGCTGGAGGCCATTGAAAATACACAGAAAATCGCAGATCGTTGTCATGTGGAAATCGAATTTGGTGTGACGAAGCTGCCGAAGTTCGATGTGCCGGATGGCTATACATCCTGGGAATATCTGAATAAGTTATGTTATGAAGGACTGGCGGAGCGTTATGCACCAGAGCGGGCAGAGGAATTGAAACCGCGTCTGGAGTATGAATTGTCTGTCATCCAGAAAATGGGATATGTGGATTATTTCCTGATCGTATGGGATTTCATTCATTTTGCCAGGGAGAATGACATTATGGTAGGACCGGGACGAGGAAGTGCGGCGGGAAGTCTGGTTTCCTATACCCTTGGTATTACGAAACTGGATCCGATCCGTTACAGCCTGCTGTTTGAGCGATTTCTGAATCCGGAGCGAGTATCCATGCCGGATATTGACGTGGATTTCTGCTACGAACGCCGTCAGGAAGTGATTGATTATGTAGTGCGCAAGTACGGCAAGGACCGCGTGGTTCAGATCGTAACCTTTGGTACCATGGCGGCAAAGGGGGTCATCCGTGATGTAGGACGTGTCATGGATCTGCCGTATGCCATGTGCGACAGCATTGCAAAGATGATTCCTAATGAGCTTGGCATTACGATCAGCAAGGCGTTGAAAATGAATCCGGAGCTGAGGGGACTGTATGAGTCTGATCCGGAAGTGACCAAACTGATCGATATGTCTCTGCGTCTGGAAGGACTTCCGAGACATACTTCCATGCATGCGGCAGGTGTCGTAATCAGTCAGAAATCCGTGGATGAATATGTACCGTTGTCCAGAGGGTCTGATGGCTCGATCACCACACAGTTTACGATGACCACGCTGGAAGAACTGGGGCTTCTAAAGATGGATTTCCTGGGACTTCGTACCCTGACGGTGATTCAGGATGCTGTGAAGAATGTGGAACGTTCCACAGGGACACTGCTTGACATGGATACCATTGATTATAATGATCCTCAGGTACTTGCTTCCATCGGAACCGGTCATACGGATGGCGTGTTCCAGCTGGAAAGTCCTGGAATGAAGAACTTCATGAAGGAGTTAAAACCAAAGAGTCTGGAGGATGTCATTGCGGGAATTTCCCTGTATCGTCCGGGTCCGATGGATTTTATTCCGGCTTATATCCGGGGTAAAAACAATCCGGATTCCATTATGTATGACTGCCCGCAGTTAGAGCCGATTCTGGCGCCGACCTATGGTTGTATCGTATACCAGGAGCAGGTTATGCAGATCGTACGTGACCTGGCAGGCTATACGCTGGGACGAAGTGATCTGGTGCGCCGTGCCATGTCCAAGAAAAAGGCGGATGTCATGGCGAGAGAGCGTCAGAATTTCGTGTATGGAAACGAAGAAGAAGGTGTTCCGGGCTGTATCTCCAATGGAATTTCGGAAGAAACTGCGAATAAGATCTTTGACGAGATGACGGATTTTGCAAAATATGCGTTTAATAAGTCACATGCAGCGGCGTATGCGGTTGTGTCTTACCAGACTGCGTATTTGAAGTATTATTATCCGGTGGAATTTATGGCAGCTTTGATGACTTCCGTGATTGATAATTCCACAAAAGTGGCAGAATATATTCAGGTGTGCCGTCAGATGGGCATTGCAGTGCTTCCACCGGATGTCAATGAAGGATATGCAGGATTTTCTGTTTCCGGGAAGGATATCCGCTATGGATTATCTGCGATCAAGAGTATCGGTCGTCCGGTGATCGATGCGCTGGTACAGGAGAGGGAAGAGAATGGTACCTTCCGCTCTCTGAAGGATTTTGTGGAACGTCTGAGTGGAAAGGAAATGAACCGCCGTGCGGTGGAGAATTTCATTAAGGGTGGTGCGTTAGATGGACTTGGCGGAACGAGAAAGCAGTTTATGCAGGTCTATGGAAGCCTGATGGATCAGATCGCAAATGACCGCAAGACGACCATGGCCGGTCAGATGACACTTTTTGATATGGTGGCACCGGAGGAGAAGAAGCAGTTTGAAATCCGTCTGCCGAATTGTGGAGAGTTTTCAAAGGAAGAACTTCTTGCCATGGAAAAAGAAGTGCTTGGCATTTATGTCAGTGGCCATCCTCTGCAGGAGTACGAGGCAAAATGGCGTAAAAATATCACCAAGACAACCGGTGATTTTGTCCTGGATGAAGAACTTGGCGTGCCCCAGGGGGTTTCAGAGGGAGAAAAGGTCATGATCGGAGGTATCATTACAGCCAAAACGGTGAAATATACCAAACAGAATAAGGCAATGGCATTTCTGACAGTGGAAGACTTGTATGGCAGTGTCGAGGTCATTGTTTTTCCGCGTGATTATGAGCGGTATCATGCACTGATGAATGAGGAACAGAAGGTGTTTATCCGTGGTCGTGTATCTGCAGAGGAAGAAAAAAACGGAAAGCTGATCTGTGAAAAAATCTATTCTTTTGATGATGCAAGACGGGAACTATGGATTCAGTTCCAGGATAAGGAAACTTTTGAAAAACAGGAAAACGAAACTTTAGAGCTTTTATCCCGGTCAGATGGACAGGATCAGGTTGTTATTTATCTGGCAAAAGAGCGTGCTATGAAACGTCTGGGAAGAAATATGAGCGTATTTGCAAACAATGAGCTTATAAATGAACTAAATAAAAAAGTTGGTGAAAAAAATATCAAAGTTTTGGAAAAGTCCATTGAAAAAATCTGAAAAAAAGTTTAGAATAGTACCAACGTAAAGAAAAATGAAAGTGATATAGGTATAGGAGGTTTTGTCATGGCTAAGGAAATACAGACAATTGGTGTGTTAACAAGCGGTGGAGATGCACCAATTGTCTGAATTTCCTTAGC
>CABRZK010000295.1 GCA_902475415.1 uncultured Eubacterium sp. | reverse complement strand
TGGTTCTTATAGTATCGTCTTATTGGATTTGATGATTCCCCAAATTACAGGTATGAATGTAATGAAGTATATTCGTCAAAAAAGTACGGTGCCAATTATCATCATTTCTGCAAAGGATTCGGATTCCGACAAAACTTTAGGTTTGGGCCTCGGTGCGGATGATTATATTACAAAACCGTTTTCCATAACAGAGGTTATGGCGCGTATTAAAGCAAACATACGGAGAAATACCGAATATGCTGCCGTACAGCCAGAGCAAACGAAACTTGTGTGGGGCCCATTGGTTATGAACTTGGAAAATCACACCGTCACAAAATCAGGCGAGATTATCGAACTGACCGCAAAAGAATTTGATATTTTACGGCTGCTTCTGGAAAATCCACAAAGGGTCTACACAAAGGCTCAAATCTATTCTTTAATTTGGAATGATGCCTATATGGGGGATGAGAATGCCGTCAATGTTCACATCAGCCGTTTACGAACGAAAATTGAGGATGATCCACGAAAGCCGCAAGTTGTTATAACTGTATGGGGAATTGGCTATAAGCTGGGAGAACAGAAATGAGCAATGCGACAATTATCTTTTTACTAACCCTCTGTATTATGATTTTAATCTGTATCATTGTGTACCAGCAGTTTGTATTCCATAACGGAACAAAAGCAAAAATACATGAGATCAGCAGCAAATTGAAAGAACTTCTTGACACCGACAGCGACGAAAAAGTGACAGTCTTTACCGATAATAAGGCACTGATAGAGCTTGCAACACAAATCAATCGAATGTTGGAAGATCGGCAAAAAGTAAAAATTGAGTATCGGCGGACTGAAATGGCATCCAAAAAGATGTTATCTAACATTTCCCACGACATTAAAACTCCCATGACAGTGATTCTTGGCTATTTGGAGATTATGCGTTTGAACGGAACCCAAAGCAATGAAATGTTGCAAAAGGTAGAAAGCACTGCCCAGCGGGTAATGGGATTGATTACACAATTCTTTACGCTTGCTAAATTAGAGGCTGGCGATACAGATATGCCATTGAAGCGTTTGAATGTGAACGAAGCCTGCCGGGAAAATATTTTGGATTTCTATGAACTCCTTTCACAAAAAGACTTTCAAGTTGAACTCGACATACCCGATCAAGCGTTGTATGCAAATGCCAATAAAGATGCGTTACAAAGAATAATGTTCAATTTAATTTCCAATGCAATTCGCTATGGCGGCGATGGAAAATATTTAGGTATGTTTCTGCGGGCAGATCAGGCACATATCTATATAGACATTGTGGACAGGGGCCGTGGAATTGAAAAAGAATTTGCTGCGTCTGTTTTTGACCGACTGTTTACAATGGAAGATTCTCGAAATAGCGCCATGCAGGGAAATGGTCTTGGCCTGACGATTGCAAAAAACCTTGCCTTGCAGTTGGGTGGTGATATTACTTTAGAAAGTCATCCGCACCAGAAAACGGTTTTCACTATTACGCTCAAGAAAATGGCCTATTAAAACATAGGTCATTTTTTCAAGAAAGAAATTTGTAAGAATTATTCAAGAGTTTTGAAAATCGAACTTTCTATAATGTCAGTAGAAAGGAGGGCAAAACAATGCCATTTATTTTACAGACAAACGGGCTTACTAAAAAGATCGGTAGTAAGACACTTGTCACTGATGTTAATATTCATATCCCCAAAGGGGAAATTTATGGTTTTCTCGGTTCTAACGGAGCTGGTAAAACCACGGTGATGAAGATGATTACTAACCTTTGGAAACCTACCAGTGGTACGATTGAGGTGTTTGGAGAGGTATTGACGCCAAAGTCCTATGAAGTCTTAAAAAGAATGGGAAGTATCATCGAGTTCCCAACCTTTTATGACCACATGACCGGGCGTGAGAATTTACAGCTTCATTGTGAGTATATGGGCTATTACAATGTTGACAGTGTTGAGAGTGCGCTGCAAATGTTGGACTTGGCCGCAGCCGCCGATCAGCCGGTCAAGAGCTATTCCCTCGGCATGAAAGAACGCCTCGGAATTGCAAGAGCCATTATGTGCAAGCCAGAACTGCTTATTCTCGACGAACCCACAAACGGCCTTGATCCAGCAGGGATGAAACAGATCCGTGATTTATTAAAAACACTTTGTTCGGAGTACGGCATTACCGTTATGATTTCAAGTCACATTTTATCTGAAGTGGAGAGTATTGCGGATACAATTGGTATTATCCATCGCGGAAAAATGATGAAAGAAATTCGTATGCAAGATATTGAGGAAATGAACCTCAATTATGTGGAGCTTTCTGTCACGGATGAAAAGCGGGCTGCCTATGTCTTGACTGAAAAGTTGGGTCTGCAAAATTTTAAGATTCTTGACAGTGGTAAAATTCGCATATATGACCATGCAGCGTCTACCCAGCAGTTGACGAAAATACTGGCTCTGAATGATGTCGAAGTTGTGAGCATTGGAAAGAAATCTGAAACGCTGGAGGACTACTTCTTGAAGCTGACCGGGGAGGTGAAATATCATGCTTAAACTCATTAGGCTGGAATGGAAAAAGAATAATGTAGGCAAGTACATTCGCAATGTGGTTATCATGTCGGCTCTGATCTGCCTGTTCATATTTGCCCTTTGCTATTTGGGAATTGCCAATGATCCTGATACGGGTGTTCCTGATGCGGCGCCGGGTAACAGTGCGATTTCTTCCTCTATCGAGCTGTTTACAAGCATGGCTTTTCTGGTGTTTACCAGTGTCATGTTGTCCACATACATTGTGAGCGCCTATAAAAACAAAACCATGAACTTAATGTTTTCGTATCCAATTAAGCGACAGAAAATTCTCATTTCTCAAATGTTAGCTGTATGGATTTTCAATTTCGTGGCTCTGGTGCTGACAAAACTATTGATTTACAGCTGCATTTTACTTGGTTCACAATTCATGGTTTCCTCATTCCCACTGGACTACAACATGGCAAGTATGGGGTTCTATATTCAGTTACTCTTAAAGTCCGTTGTCATTGTAACCATGAGTTTTATCGCCTTG
>CABRZK010000294.1 GCA_902475415.1 uncultured Eubacterium sp. | reverse complement strand
AAATCTTTCCTCAAACGCTAAACGTTCACTACCCTCACTTAATCGCTTATTGAGGAAAGATTTTCCGTTTTCGTCATTTCAGTTATTGATTAATGTATTGTAGTTATATAAATACAAAATCAGGCGGAGACGATCAGGGTGCTGTATCCTTTTTGGCGGAGTTCGTCTTGTAGAAGTACGGCTTCATCCAGTGTTTTGGGCTTGCCGATCCAGACACCATAGTAAGGTTCTTCATAATGAATGGTACCGTCAAAGCCGAGAATCTGCAGGCGCTCCAGTTGATAGGCAGCATTGACATCGTATTTGAACAGACCGGTCTGTACATAGTATTGTTCCGGCACCTGCTGAGCCGAAAGTGGAATACTTTCTTCTATACCGGCTACAATAGCGTCCACAATTTCATCAAATTTTTCATCAAAAAGCTGATTATCAATGTTACTGTTTAAAAATCCGGCTTCGACAAGAATGGCAGGCATTTCGGTCTTGCGCAGAACAATCAGACCGGGGACTTCTTCTACACCCAGATTTTTGAAACCAACTTGCTCCAGCTGCTGATTGATATTTTCAGCCAGTGTATCTACCGTAGGATTGTGCTGATATACCAGTGTCTGTACACCGTTATAGAGATTGTCTTCCATGGCGGAATTGCGGTGGAAGGAAATGAAATAATTCCCTCCCGAGAGATTGGCGAGAGCTGCTTTTTCTGCCGGTGAATTGTAGACATCTGTGGTGCGTGTGTAGTAAATATTGTATCCGGCTTCTTTTAATTTTGCTCCGACAGCCAGTGTCAGTCTGAGCACATCGTCTTTTTCCGGGCGTCCCATGTAGGATGCGCCATTGTCAAAACCACCGTGTCCGGCATCCAAAATAATATCAATATCCATAAGTAATTTCCCCCTTAAAAAATTCACAAGATAGTGAAGGCTACATGTAAGTAATATATGTGTGAAAGAAGAAAAAAGTACAAATATATATCTATGGTAAGATGATTTTTACTTCTGCAGGCGGTGAGCAACAAAGCCAGGATAGTTGTGAACAGTGCCGAAAATGAATGACGTGTCAATACAAAAGAACACATTTTAGCAGTAAATAGCTATGGTTCAGTGTTGACAAAAAAATGGTTTTTCTGTATACTTTGAAAATAGAATGTTTTGATAATCAAACTAATTGGAGGGATAAATGAGAGCACAGATTATAGGAACCGGCAGCTGTCTGCCGGAAAAGATAGTAACCAATGATTTTCTTTCCACGATTGTAGATACAAGCGACGAGTGGATCAGCAGCAGAACCGGTATCCGCCAGCGTCACATTGCAGTGGATGAGACAACGGCATCCATGTCTACAGAAGCCGGACGCAGAGCGCTGGAATCCGCCGGAGTGAAAGCAGAGGAACTGGATCTGATCATCGTGGCAACCTGTACACCGGATACGCTGGTTCCGAATACAGCATGTCTGGTGCAGAGCGAACTGGGGGCCGTGAATGCAGTGGCTTTTGATATCAGTGCTGCATGCTCCGGATTTGTATTTGCACTGAATATGGTAGATGCCTATATGCAGGCAGGGATTCATAAAACAGCACTGGTAATTGGTGCAGAGACGTTATCACGAATTGTAGACTGGAGTGATCGTTCTACCTGTGTTCTGTTTGCAGACGGAGCCGGTGCGGCAGTGGTACGTGCGGCAGAGCATGGCGTGATCGCATCTACGCAGGGCAGTGACGGCACAAAGGGCGGTGCTATTTATGTAAAAAACAGAGAAAATTATAATCCATTTGTGCCGGAACAGAAACCGATGGATTATCTCTACATGGACGGTGGCGAGGTATTCAAATTTGCAGTGAAAAAAGTGCCTCAGTCTATCTTGCAGACACTAGAAGTGGCAAATCTGACCACAGAAGATATTGACTGGTACCTGTTCCATCAGGCAAACGCCAGAATTACGGCGACCATTGCAAAACGTCTGAAAGTGCCGGAAGAGAAAATCCCGATGAATGTGAATAAATGCGGCAATACATCCGCAGCCAGTGTGGCCATTCTTCTGGATGAAGTGAATCGCAAAGGAATGCTGAAAAAAGGTGATAAACTGATGCTGGCAGGATTTGGATCAGGTCTGACCTGGGGAACCATGGCTCTGGAGTGGGGGATTTAGTCTATTCCCGATTTGGCATATAATTTCGTGTATGGCATAGATTAGTGTAAACATGATTTTGTGAGGGGTTTATGCCGAAAAATGGTTTACACGTACAACAAACTGAAAATGTGGACAGAGGAAGGCTGCAGGTCAATGTGACATCAACATTGGGTCTGCAGCCTGTTGTAAATGCACGGGTGGGCATTACATACACAGGAGAAAGCCAGCGTCTGTTGGAAAAATTGCAGACAGATTCATCAGGTCAGACGGAGGCTGTGACACTGGACGCACCACCGGTAGAGTATTCCCAGGAAGCGGATCGGCCGCAGCCTTTTTCGGAATATACGGTGACCGTGCAGGCAGAAGGCTACCGCAGTGTAGAAGTATCTGCGATTGATGTGTTTGCAAATGTGACAGCTTTGCAGGAAATACGGATGGAGCCGTTGGATATCTCACAGAAAGAGGGAATGGAAAATATCGTTGTCCCACCAAATACTCTGTGGGGAGATTTTCCGCCAAAGATTCCGGAAGATGAGATAAAACCAGTGAATGAATCCGGAGAAATCGTGTTGAGCCGTGTGGTTATTCCGGAGTATGTGATCGTTCACGATGGACCGCCGACAGATACCGGGGCACAGGATTATTATGTTCGCTATCGGGATTATATCAAAAATGTGGCATCCAGCGAGATCTATTCCACCTGGCCGGAGGCAACGTTGCGAGCTAATATTCTGGCAATTATGTCTTTTTCCTTAAATCGCGTATACACGGAGTGGTACAGAGGAAAAGGATATGATTTTACCATTACATCTTCCACCGCTTATGATCAGAAATGGTCCTTTGGGCGCACGATTTTCAGCAATATTTCCCGGATCGTGGATGAAATTTTCAATCATTATCTGTCCAGACCGAATGTGCAGCAGCCTATTCTGACGCA
>CABRZK010000293.1 GCA_902475415.1 uncultured Eubacterium sp. | reverse complement strand
TTTGCGAACATTTTTCTTTCTCTCCTTTGTATGATTATTTATATCAACGCTTCTGTGCCGCGTTCATATCTCTGTCAATGATTTATTCTGCCACTGCTGTCACAGCATCCTTGCGAACCAGCGCATGTCTGAACTGCAGGATCTCGGTATCTGTTGCCAGCGCATTTGTTTTTTCCTTATCTCTGTACAATGTGGCCGTTACTGAAATCTGCGTGACAGTATCTCCATTTTTTACGCCATCCGGAAATATCCATACCACATCGAGAAAATTTCCCATGTAAAAACCTTTTCCGAACACAGTCGTAACTGCACGGGCTGTTGGTATTCCATCCATACTGTATTGATAAGTACCATTGTTGTAAAAATAATAACGGGTCAGCAGTTGTCCGGATTCCACTGAGTCAGACTGTCCGGATTCCTGATTTCCGATCAGCAGCTTTGTTGCATCACATCCATCTGCTGACAGCAAAACGGCATATCCTTCATCATTTATAAATTCTAATATATTTCCGGAATTATTTCCAGACATATCTGCGATTGTCTGCGATGTCATACCAGCCTGATCATAGATTTTGATATACCCGTTTGCCTCTTTTGTCAAGCCCCGTATTTCCGACAACGTTGTATCCAGAATAGACTGTGCATACTGCATTCTCTGTTCCCGTACAAATACTTTTGCTGCTGAGCTTAACGCCGCAGCTGCCATCGCCATCATAATGCTGATCAGCAAAAGGGTTACGATAGTCTCCACCAAAGTGGTACCTGTCTTTCTTTTCAATAACTGTATTATCTTCTTCATGGATCAGTTCCCCCATCTGGTATGGAAGAATCTTCCATTGATGTTTTCTCTGTGCTGTCGTAAACAGAAAATACAATACTCTTACTGTTTCCTTCTGCATCTGTATAATTTACCATTTTGGAAGCCAGCAGAAATGGAACCTGGAATACGACAGATCCTTTCTGATCCATCTCAGGCGTCGTAGCCATAAAAGAAAGGGTTACGGTGTTACCATCTGTTTTTTCTGCAGAGGCCAGATTCTGAATGATCTGTGTATTCTGTGCACGGATTTCTTTGTTTTTTTTCATGGATGCATGGCTGTAAGAAATCGCTCCCTGCAATATTCCAAACAGAATTAGAAAAATAAACATACTTGCCAGAACTTCCACCAGTGTTTCTCCTGATTTTTCTTTCAGTTTTTTTATCATTCTGCCGTCATCCCTCCTGTCGTATCCATATAAGTGTTTTCCTTAAATATGCAGGATGTGGTTGTGGTCAGAAATTCGTACTGAATCTTTTGGTTCGGATTCGGTGTATACACTTCTCCGCTGGTATTTCCCAGTCTCCACACGTTGGACTTACCATCCCACACAATGGATTTACCATCCTGCGTAAACCTGACATCATACTTTTCTTCGCGGCTGTATTCTGTGGTATAGGTGTAAGAAGCATCCTCATAAGTAGCAGTCACCTTTACCGTCAGATTATAGTCACGAACAGTAATATTCTGAATACGATCAATCTCTGTCTGATAGTTACTTTCTGCTGTTGCAGTGTTAATTTCACCCTTTTTCAGATTTTCTGAATCTTCTGCTGTATTCTTCTCTTTTGACAACGCCACGCGGATATTGCCATACCCTTCCGGCAGCGATGCTGCTTTTGTCAGATCCGGCAATTCCGTATCATTTACCAGAAAATTATATGTCGTGGCATCCGGGTAATCATCACTGTAATCCAGATACTGTGTATCATCCAGAAACTTATTCACAAATGTGTAAAAGGTATTTCCATCTGCATCCTGCCGATTCTGGAATTTCTGCAATTCCTGATCAAACACATTCGCCGCTGACTGCGCCAGCTGACTGCACCGTTCTTCCTTCAGGCGCAGGTTCGACTGCGCCGTCAGAAGCCCGGCGGTATAAATAATCGCTGCTGCAAATGCAACAAAGAATGCTGACACACAGATCACTACAGCCATTGATATTCCACTTTTTTTCTGTTGTTTCAGCTGCTGCCAGCCTTTTCCTGTCATAAGTGCTCCTCCATCATACCTTTTTTCAGTTATTCCATCTGATCTCGTAAATATCTGACGGGGCATATGTCTTGCTTTGCGTTGATGTAAGATTTTGCTGTACATTTGCAATAAAATCTGCTTTATCTGTTACAGAAAAATCAGAATGTTTTACTGTACTTCCATCCGCAGCGGTCATCTGCTCCACATCCGGCAGTTTCAACCAGTAGTGTAAGCTTCCATCTGCCTGTAGCTGTGCCGTCAGCTGCGCCTGTAATGTCAGCGTATAATAATTTGGATATCCATTTTGCGCCGTATAACTGGATGATATCGGTACACAGTAACTGCTGATATCCCAGGTATGAATTTTCTCCGTTTCCGGTGTATCCGGTGGATCATCTGTCTGATTTTCATCAATGGTCTCCCAGATATATTCCCATTTTTCCGGATGTGTATCACTGGTCTCCTGAGTTTTCCGGTAAACATACTGCTGCAGTGTTGCATGTTTGATTCCACTGGAATCTGTCGTTTCAAGAATACGAATCTGTGGATTCTCTGTCCTTTTTCCCGTAACAGAAGTCGTATCTGTCACCTGACCTGTCAGGTTAATCTCATACACATCGGCACAATCTACGCTGTTCCATTCCAGCACTGTATGCTTTGCGGTCCAGTTCTGAACACTTCCAGGCACATTCGGTGTTGTTTTTACCGATACCGGCAACTGATAATCTTCTGTATCTGCCGAAACATCAGGCTGTGCCAGCTTGACATATGGAAGCTGATATGCCAAAGTCGATCTCGTCCAGAGTGAACTTACATGTCCTGCACCTGATGAGATTCTGGCATAAAATACAACCCATTTTCCCGCATATTGGATTGACAGATGATCAAATACATGATAGTAATTTTCAGCATCTGTTACATCCATCTGTACAGGAATATCACCGGATGGATAAACTGTTACATAATCCCCCGGACTGGAAGCCGTCGCTTCTGCGGCTGCTTTTGCACTGTCATATACATAAGCACGTAATAAATACGCACTTCCTCCCGGTGGAAT
>CABRZK010000292.1 GCA_902475415.1 uncultured Eubacterium sp. | reverse complement strand
CTGCTCTGCTTGTCTGATTTTCTCAATATGATTTTTCCCGGATGTAGTCAGAAATTCCGGTGCTACAGAATGCAGTTTCAGCAGTGCCTCACTAATTTCTGAACTGACAGCAGTATACTCATAAACCATCTTTCCTTCAATCAAAGGGACACTCAGCCAGATGTCATGCGGAATAGCAATATCATTTTCGGATTGTTTCTCCGAATCAGCTTCACTTTTCAAATATGCATCTATTGGGACAAAATAGGGAACATAAAATACTTCTCCCTCTGTGTGCAGTTGAAACTGTATGAATTCATAGTCATCATCGGTTAGAGATACCTCTGCAAGATTGAGATACTGCTTCATATATTCAAGCGTATTCTCATAATTTGGAGTAGAAATCAGCCGTTTGGCATTCTGAAGCTTATTCGGAAGCTGCAACATATGACTATCCGGACACTTCGTATTTGCAAAGCAGTGTTCATTTCTTACCTGCTCAAGCTGACAGGTAAAAAGGTTCACTGCATAGCGTCGCTGCTGTTCTGCTTGAAACAATTTTATAAAATCATAAATACGGACATAACTTCTGCCAACTTCCGTCAATCTATACGCTTGATTCTTGTCCTGAACCAATAAACCATTCTGCATCAGTTCTTCTGCTGCATCACGGATGACCCAGGTTTGCATACAGATGCCGTCTGCAATATCCTCAACTGTTTTATTTTTTGAGATCTGCAAAAGAATCAGCAATGGTAGAGCACCGATTTTTTCAAGCAATTCGCTACTCACACGTTCTATTACAACCTCTTTGTACGGACAAAAAATCAAATCCAGTTTTTTTTCACTCTTCATAATTTATACCAGATCATCCTCAACAGTCACACTGTTTGGATCATAGTCATCTGCTTTTACAAAATCGTTTTTCATCGAAGGTTTATTGTGCTTCTGATTTGTTTGGGACTTTGGCTTTCCTGCGGAATCATCAAGCGGAGTTGTACGAAAAACATCCGCATCAGAAGTTACGAATATTGCTTCGTTCACTTTCTCTTCTTTTTTCGCAGATTTTCTCTTTTTCGCTATTGCAACAGCAGTGCCTCCAATTGCAGTCGCTCCAGCTATAATTAAGCCAGCAAGGCTCACATAATTTACCATATAGGTCTGAACCATCCTTTCTATATCAATATGGAACATACAGTAAGATAATTGTACATCATTAGTTTAATTATAACATATTTCCCCTCGTTTTGTCAATAAAATAGTGCCAATGAAAAATCAGTTTATTCAGAGCAATCAACTGAATATGGAAAAGATTCTGGAAAATTTTATCCTATCCTTCAATGGCATCTAAGGAATAAGACAAAAGAAAATTTATGAGATACAAATGATAGAAAACGCCGTTTCGTCATCCTGCAACGAAACGGCGTTTCTCTATTATGTAGTTATTTCCAAATACCACGACGCTTTCGGATTGTATAATACATATCGTTTTCCATCGCCATGACTTTTTCCATCGGAATGCTCTTAAATACCGGCATTTTCATCTTATATTTAATCCAGAAGAATGCATAAATGCCCAGTAGCAAGAATGTTCCGCCAGTTACCAACCAAATCGCATTTCGTTCGGCAGTATCTGTGGAAATATTCAGTATCATATAGATCGTTCCAAGAATGCCAATCACCGTAATCACTGGGCCAAGTGGCACTTTAAAGCTTCGAGGTGCTTTCGGAAACCGTTTTCTCAGAATCAAAACATCCATATGTGCTAAGATATAGGAAATCATCCAGAATACAGAACCAACCAAAATCAAGAACGAAATTGCATCGGATGAGTTATTGCTCAATGCAGAGAATACGAAAATCATAACGCTGACAAATACTACGCCAACATACGGCACACCACGCCGATTGGTCTTTGCAAAAACCTGCGGCATCATGTTCATCTTTGCCATACCCTGACAAATACTTGCCAGTGCATTAACGGTGGAATTTTGTGTGCTGATTACCGCAAAAGCTGCAACCAATGTCATCCAGATTTTCCCGAATGTGCCGAGCAGGTTCATGCCATACAGCAAATGTGGTGCTGGAGAATCTGCCAGTTCTGCCCACGGCACATAGTTATGAAAACCAAAGACCAGAATGGATTGTACGATACAAATCAATCCCAAACCAATCATCATGCCCAGCGGAACATTTCTCTTCGCATTCTTAACATTTTTGGAAACTGGAATGACATATTCTGCACCGATGAACAGCCAGAATGCAACCGCTGTCATGGAAACAATGCTGTTGAAATCCGTTGCCATGGTATACGGCTGGTCGACCTTTTTTCCAAATCCAATGCCAATTGCACCAATAATGCCCATGAGCAGCATCGAGCCAACCAGCAAAAATGCAACAACATCCTGCAACTTCGTAAAAATATCAACCCCGAATAAGTTTGCAATCATCAGAAGGGTGGTAACAATCAGCACATATCCCAAACTCGGAATATGCAGGAATGAAAACGTATCTGACATTGCATACGAAAAGATAGAGGCTTCTACACCGCAGGATAACACATTACATAGAATGTATCCGCCAACCATTGAGATAATCGTTGGAAACGGCCCCATACAGGCGAGTGTATACTGTGCCAGTCCACCCGTTGTATTCGGCATCAACGCATTCAATTCCGAAAGGGAAGCGACTGTTGTCATATTCAGTAAGCAGGCAATTACCATTGCAAAAATAAAGGTTACGCCAATTGTTCCAGCTCCCTGTCCCAGAGAAACCAGACAGCTGGTTGCAATAATCAATCCGACTGAAATGGAAACAACGCTTCCAAGCCCTAACTTTTTCTCTTGTTGTGCAGCCATATGGAATCAACCGCCTTTCTTTTAGAGTGCGTCTTCTCCTTCGTCGCCTGTCCGGACACGAATGACATTGGTAATATCATAAACAAAGATTTTACCATCTCCAATATGACCCGTATACAATTCCTGCTTAATCAATTCCACGATTTCCTTGACCTTTTCGGTCTTTACAACAATGCTGATCTGCTGCTTCGGCAACAGTTCCATTTCATAGTTTTCATCGACTTCATATTCCTTTGTACC
>CABRZK010000291.1 GCA_902475415.1 uncultured Eubacterium sp. | reverse complement strand
TAAAAACATCCTGCGTTTTATATGGTACTTATTTAAGAAACGCTGTACTAGTACAGCGATTTCTAAATAAGTGCCATATATAACTTGTGTGTTTCACAATTATTTCACAAACTTAACAAAATTTTACTACAATCTTAAAGTATGATATACTCATCAAAGATGAGGAGGCAGAAAAAATGCTTGAGAATGAAGAAAAAAAATATAATGAAGAAAATCATGAATCAGAAGTGAAAAATGAGAGCAATATAGAGACTGTAGAAAATGAAACAGAAAGCGAGAAAACGACAGAAGAGATGTTTGAAGAATCTGATTTCGTAACACCACCACAGGAAAGTGAGCCGGAACAGACAGAAGCTGTGCAGGAGACAAATACAGCTGCACAGACAGATGTGACAAATCAGGCATCAGAGTCTTCACAGACCCGGTCCACAGAGACATCATCAGAAAACCATATTAGAGGAACCGAAGGAGCATCCCAGTACAGATACTCTTATATTCAGAATCATCAGAAGCAGGATCAAGTGGGAGGCGATCATCATAAATTTGAGGAGACACCAAAGCAGAAGAAAAAACATAAACACAGTATGAATGTATATGCAAAAGTAATCTGCTGTGCAATCCTTTTCGGAGCAATTTCCGGAGGTATGATTCTTGGATCCTTTATGATTGGAAAGAATTCAACAAAGACAGCTGCTGTTACCAATATTGAGACCAATGCAGATAAACTGAGTACAAATTCTAACACAAAGAACACAAAATCTTCCAGTTCTTCTGATGGAACGTATACCGTAGCTGAGATTGCAAAACAGTGTGAATCTTCCGTAGTAGCCATTACCAACCAGAGTGTTCAGGAAGTACAGACGATGTTTGGAACCATGCAGCAGCAGAGTACAGGCAGCGGTTCCGGTGTTATTATCGGAAAAAATGACAGCGAGCTTCTGATCGCAACCAACAATCATGTAGTAGCAA
This sequence comes from uncultured Eubacterium sp., assembly GCA_902475415.1. Classification (GTDB taxonomy): domain Bacteria; phylum Bacillota; class Clostridia; order Lachnospirales; family Lachnospiraceae; genus Eubacterium_I. Next base: position 2,119 of record CABRZK010000291.1, on the reverse strand, counting down.
ATTCAGAATCATTATCCGTATGCTTCAATGATAACAAAGATGCTGTATTTGATGCGAAAATCAAAGGTACCGATGCAGATAACGATCTGGCTGTAGTAGCAATCAAACTTTCTGATATCAGTGAAGATGTATTGAACAGCATTTCCATCGCAACTCTGGGAGATTCTACCCAGATGGAAGTCGGTGATCAGGTGGTTGCAATTGGTAATGCACTTGGATTTGGACAGTCTGTTACATCCGGTGTCATCAGTGCTCTGGATCGTGAAGTTACTATTGATGATACAACAGCTACTCTGATGCAGACAGATGCAGCCATCAACCCTGGAAACAGTGGTGGTGCCCTGTTTAATATGAAAGGTGAAGTAATTGGCATTAACAGTGCAAAATATGCCAGCAGTGAAGTAGAAGGCATGGGATTTGCAATTCCGATGGCAAAAGCACAGAGTATTATTGAAAATCTGATGAATCAGGAAACCAGAGATAAACTGACCAGTGATTATGGATTCTTAAATATCACGGGACAGGATGTATCTTCTGATGTGGCTGAAATGTATAATATTCCAGAGGGTGTCTATGTCAGTGGAACAACCGATGGAGGAGCAGCTGCAAATGCAGGTATTCAGAAAGGTGATATTATCACAAAACTTGGCAATACTACGATTACATCGATTTCTCAGTTGAAAGAAGAACTGCAGTATTATAAAGCAGGTGAGACAGTAGATATCACAATTCAGAGAAACAGCGATAACGGCTATAAAGAGCAGACGCTGAAAGTAACTCTGGATAATGCATCTGAGCAGCAGAACAATACAACAACAAACCAGAACAGCCAGTCCCAGTCCGGTACACAGTCTGTTCCAGGCTATGGAGACAATGGCAGCAGTAATGGAAACAGCAGCATTGAGCAGTTCTTTAACAGTATGAAATAAAAAGTTCTAAGGAAAACGCATTGCGGGAACTGGATTACCTGCAATGCGTTTCTTTTGTATACAACAGGCGAAAATAACTTTACGCTGTCTTTATCTTGTGATAAAATGAGTGCAAACAGGTTCGTACAGAGATTATAAAATAAGGAATGAATATCATTTATCTGTATGACTGGTGCGCAGGGATATTTTTTATGTATAAAAATGAGTTTCAGCGTAAATAAAATGGATTTTTCACAAGTATTGGAGGCAGTTGAGATGAAGAAAAAAAGAATTGCAATTGCACTTGGACACGATGCACTGGGAACAACGCTTCCGGAGCAGAAAGAAGCAACACGCCGCGCGGCAAAGGCGATTGCTGATTTGATACAGGACGATTGTCAGGTAGTAATCACACACAGCAACGGACCGCAGGTGGGCATGATCCATACGGCAATGTCAGAGTTCCACAGATTGTATACAGAATATACCGCGACACCAATGTCTGTATGTTCTGCCATGAGTCAGGGATATATCGGTTATGACCTGCAGAATGCAATCCGCACAGAACTGATGAATCGTGGTGTATATCGTACGGTTTCTACGATTCTGACACAGGTTATCGTAGATCCATATGATGAGGCTTTTTATAAACCAAGCAAAATCATTGGTCGTGTGATGACGGAGGAAGAAGCAGAAGAGGAAGAGAAAAAAGGCAACCATGTTGTCCGGACAGAAGATGGATATCGCAGAATTGTTGCAGCGCCAACACCTCATCAGATCGTGGAACTGGATGCTGTCAATGCACTGATGAGTGCAGATCAGGTAGTCATCGCAGCCGGTGGTGGTGGGATTCCTGTACTGGAGCAGGGCACTGTTTTGAAAGGTGCAAGTGCAGTTATTGAGAAAGACCTCATTGCCGGATTGCTGGCAGATGGAGTGGAAGCAGACATGCTGATCATTCTGACCGGTGAAGAAAGTGTATACAAAAATTACCAGACAGATAAACAGGAACCGATTCGTGAGATGACCTGTGCGCAGGCGCAGACCTATATTGCTGAAGGAGAGTTTGGCGAGGGAACCATGCTTCCGAAGATTGAGACAGCAATCTCATACATTGGTGATTATGCGACACGTCAGGTGCTGATTACGAAACTGGGGAGTATTGAAGAAGCTATGGCTGGACAGACAGGTACAATTATCAAAAAATAAAC
>CABRZK010000290.1 GCA_902475415.1 uncultured Eubacterium sp. | reverse complement strand
GATATTGGATAGGATATTCAAGGCTCGGAATGCTTCTCGATATGGTAAAATATCCGGATCTTCCTTGACTTTTCTTCCCTCAAAACGCTGCATTGCAGCTTGGATACTTTCATCTAAAAATTGTTCAATCTCTGGGTATGCGTTATTATTATCAATGCCTTTTGCCATAACAACACCAAAACAGGCACTCGGCAGTTCTTCAAAAATTTCTTTTTTAACAACGAATCTCATTTTATGCCCTTCTTATCTGCACTTGACCGGAATACATATTTCAGTCACAAATTTTTCACTGTCATTAGTAATGCCATAGTCTATGAGCGTGATTTCTCGCGAAAAACCAACAATCTGTATCTGTTCTTTTGTGATGTAGTCAAGGAGCTTTTCATAGTGCGCTGGAGCTTCTATATGACTGCCTCGAAAACGCAGCCGTACACAAAGTGTTTTGGGAAGAGTAATGGTTTCACCTGTATAAATGTCCTCTTGATCCAGTATTAGAAAAATGCTGTCATAACGATTTACTATTGATTGCTGCAAATGTTCCGCGGAAATGCCAAGTCCGACCTTTCCAAGAAATACAACGGCTTCGGCATCAGATTGATCCAGCTTTCTAATCGGCACTTCCATATCAAGAGAGCCATCTACTTTCAGTGGAGCATCTACCAAAACAATGCGACAGGACGGAAGCTCTATTAAGGAAACGGTATCCAAAGGCACACTTTGTGCGTCTCGCAGCCAATTTAAGCGGTGGTTAATCTTTTGTTCTATACGTTGTAATTCTTGTTGCTTTTTCAGGACTGCATGCTTTTGCTGTAACAACTTTTCCTCAATACGGCTGATATCCTTATTTTTGAGAAAGTCCTCAATCTCGGCCAAAGGCATATCCAATGCCCGCAAATACCTGATTGTGTTGAGTACTTCAAATTGTTCGGTGCCATAGTAACGATAGCCAGAATCTGAGGAAATGTATTCTGGTGTAAGCAAACCGATATGTTCATAGTGCCGCAAACTACTAACACTGATATGAAACAATTTTGACACTTCACCTATTGGGAAAAGATTTTTCCGATCCATATCTTACTCCTCCACCAGAACAAGCGTTGATTTGCGCCGTATGACTCCAAAGGCGATTAGGCAGATCACGACCGATAGCAGTGAGCCTGCCGCGGTAGCCAGTCCCATCGGGAGAAGCGTTGCCGGGAATAATTTTGAGGTCACATAAACGCCAGGCACACGCATCAATACAATGGCGAGAATATTGTGTAAAAACGACAGGCCGGATTTCCTGCATGCGCAAAAAAAGCCGCTAAAACTAAAATGAATGCCAGCAAAAATACAGTCAAAAATGTAACCACGCAGATACTGGCCGCCGAAACGGACCACCGCCGCTCCGTCCGCAGTGCTGGGATCAGTGAACAGCGAAACGATGCCTTCCGCTGTAAACTGGATCGCGATAGAAGCAAGCACGCCAAAGCCTGCGGCGAGCATCACCGCATAGCGCAGCGTTTGAATGGCCCGCTCCGGTTTGCCCGCACCGATATTTTGCGCTCCCAAGGCAGAAACGGTAGACAGCATAGAGGAGGGGACCAAAAAGAGAAAACTGATCACTTTCTCCACAATCCCGACTGCCGCTGCGTCATTCAGTCCACGCTGATTGGCAATAATCGTGATAATAATAAAAGCAACTTGAATCAGGCCGTCCTGAAACGCAATCGGGATGCCGATCCCCAAAATTTTCCCCATGACCGCACGGCAAGGCTTGAAGTCGCTTTTTTTCAGAACGATGCTCCTGCGTTTCAAAATAACGGTCAGGGAAACAACTACACTGATTGCCTGAGAGAGAGTTGTACCAAGGGCTGCGCCCGCAGGCCCAAGGTGCAGCACACCCATAAAAAGATAGTCTAAAGCGATGTTGGCAGCACAGGCTGTGGCAATAAAGCACATCGGGCTTTTGCTGTCGCCCAACCCTCGAAAAATAGAACTGATAATGTTGTAGGATGTAATAAACGGAATCCCGATAAAGCAGATGGTCAAATAGGTGACCGTACCGCTCACCGCATCCGCTGGCGTAGACATGGCAACGACAATGGGATGAACAAGGGATAACAGGATGGCCGTAAGTGCAATGGAAACCACCAGAAACAATATTACCGTATTCCCGATGTTATGCGCTGCCTGTTTTCGATCTCCTGCCCCCACCGCCTGGCCGACGCTGACGGTTGTTCCCATCGATAACCCTACAATCATAACCGTAAGCATGTGCATCACTTGTGAGCCGATAGAAACAGCGGTAGTACTGGCTACACCCTCGAACTGTCCGATGATAAATAGGTCAGCCATGCCATAGAGCGTTTGAAGAAAATACGAGAGCAGATACGGCAATGAGAATAATACAACATTTTTGAACACACTGCCGGTAGTAAGGTTCTTTTCCATATTGCCTAATCCTTCTTTTTTGTTAAACTACCAATATTATAATATCTACAACAGATGTAGAGTCAAGCGCTTTTTCTCATTTTGTAGTACCGTTCAAATGACTTTTTGTAAGTTTATTTTTTTCACGCAAATTCTTGAGAATATCTCGTGTTTCCATGTCTGTCCCTCCTAAGGAATATGTTATTATTTATTATAAAACTGCAAACCTTATTTTAACAAGCAACTCGCTGTTGCTATGGAATAGTGGATGCTGTCAATCAAATTCTTGCGTGTTTCTTTATGGCACATGAGCATTAAATCAAGGTACATATTGAGCAGATTGATTTGGGCTTTTCCAAGGCTCTGAAGCTCTGCCTGAGCTGTCTTTTTAAGTTCTAAACTTGAATCACCGTAGAAAATTGCATCTTTATTGTCAAACCAAAGCTTCCAATTGAAATCATAGGTTTGACTATTCCAACATTGTTCCACAAGTTTGTACATTTCTTGTTGGAAATATTTTTTTGACCTTTCCTTTTCGGCTTTTTCATTTGTCTCTTTTGCGTGATTATACAGACAAATACCTACGATTACAACAATAACGCCGTATAGATGTCCTCCGCTCAGGAAAATAAGGATACCGATGATAGAAATGATGATGCCGACAGCTTCTGTTTCGAGACA
>CABRZK010000289.1 GCA_902475415.1 uncultured Eubacterium sp. | reverse complement strand
ATTTCAAAAAATCAAATTGTAACGATTCACAGATAAGATTACTCACTCATTGTAAATTCTACTTCTGCCTGAGCATCTGCGATAGCAGAATCAACATCTGCACCCTGAATAATGTTCTGGATCTGTGTACCGATTGCATTACGTCCATCATAGTAGTATGGGCTTGTATTGTTTGTCGGTGTCTTAACAGAGTAATCCACGATTGTTTTGTAGATCTGCTGGTTGTTATAGAACGGTACTTCCTGAGCATAAGCTTCAGACTCAGCTGCCGGTGCGTATGTAGCGATTGCTCCTGTCAGAGTAAGAACATTGTCATAGAACTCTGTGCTTCCAGCAAATGTGCTCTTTAAGAAGTCAATTGCCAGATCTTTGTTCTTGCAGTTTGTTGTAATATACCAAGAAGAACCACCATTATTAGAGTAGTTTGTTGCATTTGGTGTCTTAACTAATTTCGGCATATTTGTAATTTCCCATTTGCCTTCTGTATCTTTCATGCCCATGATTGTAGCAGAAATCCAGTTACCATTGATAACACCACAAGTAGCACCACCTGTAATAGATGTTACATACTCATCCCAGCTGTTTACTTCGTAGTAGATACCCTCTTCTACCATTGTTTTGTAGATTTCGATACACTCTTTTAATGCATCATTGTCTGTCATAGCCGGTTTTCCATCTTTATCAAAGAGGGAAGCTCCTGCTGACTGAAGCATCTCCATGATCATATCCGGAGAATCTGCCTGTCCTGATAAGATGTATTTGCCAGTTTTCTCTTTTACAGCTTTACCGATCTCGATAAACTGATTCCAGTCAATATCTGTCAGATCTGCAACTGTATATCCAGCCTCTTCAAGAATATCTGTTCTGTAAGCGCCGATTACAGCACCGTTATCAAACGGAACACCGTAGTTCTTTCCATCTACTGTAGAGTAGGAAAGCTTACCAGCTGCAAACTGTGAGAAATCAATTCCGGAATCTGTCAGATCTGTGAAAGCTTCTGGATAAATGGATACGAATTTCTGGTAGGAGTTATCCTGCATCAGAACGATATCCGGTAATGTAGTAAGGTCTCCGGACTGAGCTGCGGAAATAAGTTTTTTCTCGCAGTCATCGGACAATGTCTCAACTACTTTGAGTTCGAAATCAGAATGTCCCATATCCTCTTTGTACATTCTTCCAGCCTCTTTGATTGCCGGAATGTTGAATGCCGGATCCCATGTCCAAACTGTTAATGTGTTGCCACCCTCGCTTGCTCCGCCTTCTTCTGTTGCGGATGTGTCACCTTTTGCTGCGTCGTTGCTACCACCATTGTTTCCGCATGCTGCCATAGAAGCTACCATAGCTCCAACCAGCATAAGTGAAATTACTTTCTTTTTCATGTTTTCTCCTCCTCATGAAATACTTCTGATGCATAAAACTCATTTGTTCATATTATTCAAATCATGTTTTATCTCCCGCATCAAGATGTACATATTATACTATACACACATATAGCGTTGTGAGCATTTTTTCTCATAATCCACGCAAATTTGACTTTCCATCGTCACATTGCATATTTTTTAACGTTTTTATGTGACTTTTTTTACTTTTTTCGCATTTTTTCTCCTGTTTCATACATATTCTTTCATTTTTTCGTTTTTTTCACGAATTTTGTTCCCTACTCTTTCGATATTTTTACTAATAACCATACGGTGTCCATCCCTGTATTTTTCAGTAGAACAAAGTGCTTTTTCTTTTGACAGGAAATCCAGGAGATTAGCTGCCAAAAAAAGGACTCTGCATTGCAAATGCAACACAGAATCCTTTTTTATTTTTACATATAAAAGCAAGATACCCGTATATCTGCCTGTACTACCAGCCTTTTTCCACCAGAATATTAAAATCCGCCAGTCTGGTTTCAAAATTTTCCGGTGATTTCTTCCAATGATATGGAGATGTACCAATAATCCGTTTAAAATTCCGGTTAAAGGTTGATGTCGTGGAAAATCCCACTTTTACCGCTATCTCTTCCATGGAATATCCCGTCTTGCGAATCAGATCACATGCTTTCTTGATTCGGACCTGATTCAGATAATCTACCGGTGTCATTCCCAGATTTTCTTCAAACAACCGTCTGAAATGCGACTCACTCATATGGCACACGGATGCAATCTCCGCAATCTTCATCGGTGTTGCAAACTTATCCCGTATATATTCCAATGCCGGCCGCACCTGATCAAAGCCATTTTTCTGGTGCAGCATTTCCTGTGTAATCTCCTGCTTGGAATTTAGTCGTGCAATCATCAAAAGTAATGACAGAGATAATCCTTTCACACTTTCCCGGTAAAATTCCGGTGTATTACCCATCTCATTCAAAATACAGGTGATCACTTTTTTTAAATCCGGGATTTCACTGTCCTTTCCCAGAAAGCTCTGGCGGTTAATATTCTCCAGCAATCTCTGTTGCAGCAAAATATCATCCGGGTAAAAAGTCGCAAGCACTTTTTCCGGATCTACAAACAAATACGCCCATGTATTGCCCGCTTCCCCTTCCGGAACCGTATTGTGAGGAAAGTTTGCTGGAATAATACTGATCATCCCTGCAGAAAAATCCACCTGCTGATCCTCCAGACGCATGGTTCCCTGTCCCTGACTGCAGATGCCGATTTCCAGCAGGTTATGAAAATGCAGACCATCCGATTCTGTCTGATATTTATTCTGCCAGTTCTTATTCTGCAAGGCAAGCAGGAACTCGTTTTGCTGTATGTCGTAGTAGCGTAATTCCACTTTACCTTTTGCTTTTTTCATTGCATATACACCTTCTGTGGATAAACACGTTTGATTGATTCAAGCATACTGTGGTTCAGATCCAGCAGCAACTTGATTTTTTCTTTGTTCTCATATGCGATCATGGTGTAATACGGAATATTATCATCATAAGAGGTATAATCGTATTTCTTCAATGTTTCCGTACCACCGTTTTTCCGATACTTCGCCACTGCCTCATGCCAGTTCGGAGCTACCACTTCCAGATCTTTCATCTCGATAGTATGAGCCGTTTTGCGACGGCGTTTTCCACGGATCACATCTATGGACAGCACTCCATTTTCCATCGTATATTCATATTCTGTATCTGC
>CABRZK010000288.1 GCA_902475415.1 uncultured Eubacterium sp. | reverse complement strand
TTATACACACCACCTTGATTGACGTATTTATCATACCGTTCCGCAGTCGCAGACCATAGATTGCTCCAATCTTCCTCAGTCATTTGCTCAATAGGAAGAACAACATTGTATTTTGTCCAATCCAGAGCATTTTTGATTTCTATAGGATAGAAAGCCTCATCTGCAACTACCTTCACATACGAAAGTCCCGGTGCATACGCAGTCGAAATGATAGAGTCAAAGAACTTCTCTATCAATGCGCGGTTCACCTTTTCCGTTGGAATAGGTAACGCGGTAGCTTCCGCCGCTGCCCTCCAGTGAAACGGCGATATCCGTGCTGTAACGGCCTTCTGCGTCCGTCATGTGCGGCGCTTCGACCTTCGCCATCATGTCGCCGTTCTCGTTATAGAGCAGAATTTCCCGCCCGTTTTGAGCGGCGGTCAATCCTTCCGTCGTCATCTGATACGCGTAGACATGGTTGCCTGTATACCGATTGACGATGATGTTTTCCTTGATGCCCGTGGAGGTCATGGAAAGCTCAACGTCCGTCACAGCGTCAAACAGTCCGGGGTAGGTGATCCACTCGCAGCCTGCGCTTCGGGAATACGACTGCCGTTCGCCCCGGATGCTGGACGGCGCGCTTTCTTCCGCATGAGCAGCATGAAAAAGCCAATGCTAAACAGACGCGCTTTGTGCAGGCTCGTTTTCTTCTGCATTTTCCTAGTGATGATGTTTACGACATGGATGATTGCCGCAATTCGTGGATATAAGCCGGCCAGAACGGAAAAGGCAAAACTGAGCGAAGTATGGGATGCCTTTAAGGAGTGCTTCTGGGCGCTACTCTTCCCGGTTATTCTGCTTGTTGGCATTCGCATGGGCTTATTCACCCCTTCTGAGGTTGGTGCGTTTGCCTGCGTATATGCGGCGTTTGTTGGCGTATTCATTTATAAGGAATTGAATTGGAAAACCTTTGTTCAGGCGCTTCAGGATACGACGCGAGACGTCGGCGCAGTTATGTTTATCATTGCAATGTCGGCGCAGTTTGGGTATGGCGTGCCAATTGACAAAGTTCCGCAGAAGGTTGCGGAGATCATGCTGGGCATTACCAATAATCCGCAGTTGATACTCATTCTGGTTATTTTGATGCTGACGGTTGTGGGCATGTTCATGGAGGGAGCGGCGACAATCTTGATTTTGACGCCGATCCTTCTGCCCGTGATTAAATCCATAGGGATTGATCCGGTTCACTTCGGCATGATTATCTGTACGGTGGTAACCATGGGCAACTGCACGCCGCCGGTGGGATTGTCGATGTATACGGTGAATTCCATCATTGATTGCTCGCTTGGCGAATACACAAAGGAAATGGTTCCGTGGTTAGCGACGTTTTTGATTGCCATGGCAATTCTGGCGTTCTTCCCCGCGCCGTTTATGTGGTTGCAAAGCGTGTTGTATTAAAAGACATAGGCAGTTCTGAAAAAAAGACGTTGCTGCAGAATGAAAACCATCTGCAGCAGCGTTTTTTCATTAGTGCGTTCGGCATGGGCAACAACTAGGTGGCGAGAGACCACTACGCGCTCGGCAGCAGGAAGCGTTAGCCAAAGGCAAGGCGTCCATCGTGAGGTGGGATCTGAAGGAATCCAGATGTCAAGGTGAGAAACCTTGGCGGGCAAACTCCCGAACCGACGAACAGAAATCACATGGTAGGCCGTAAGGGGACGGACGAATGTGCCAGTCAACAAAAAAGTCCAACGTCATTCACCCAAAGCTCAAACACATGCATGGCGCGAAGAACATCGTTCTTCGCGCCATGATCGGTTGATTTACTTTTTGAGCGATATATTCCAAGGAAGCAGCCTCTGCACATTCTGATTCAAATCCCTTTGCGGGGCAGCGGTTTCGAAATTGCCGGAATAACGGTTTCCATTTCATCGGTTTGGCGGCACCCTGCCACCGGAATATTCGAAGGTGTCTTAAAAAGCCTGTGCAGGTGGTCTATTCAAGTCGAATTGTGCAAAAAAGTAGTCGAAAAACTAGAAGAAATGAAAAGGAATAGTGCCAAAAGGGGGAGAAATAGACAAGGAAAAAATAGCAATAGAAGGGGAGAATAGAAATGGAATCGAGTAAACCTAGGACGATTAGGGGAAAGATATTGATGATTTTTATTCTGACTGTAATACCCTTCATGATGATTTCCGCATTGATTAGTACATACTCAATTGAGACATCTAATGAGAGGGTGGAAGCGTCGTACACTACTCTTTTAGAAATGCTTAAGAGAGATATTGATAATGATTTAGCTATAATAGATTCAAATATGAGGCTACAGTTTACGACGAATGATACGTTATTTATGCAATTTGCAAATGCAACTAACCAATCAGATTCGGCATTCTTTCGAACAAATCTTTATAACGAATTACAAAATAGTACGCGCTCGATTTCTGCATTATACAGCTATTTTGTTTTTTCGCCAGTATACTATCCGAAAATCCCGTTGCTTGTTTATTCAGGAGTTAAAACAATCGAAGAAACGCAGAAAATGAAAGAAGCTATAATGGATGTAGTACAAGAACCTCAATGGATGGAATTGAGCAATGGAGCTTGGTTTATGTTTTCCATAGGAGATAAAGCGTTTATTGCTAAGATTTATCAATTTAATAATGCTTACATAGGGGCACTGATTGATTCGCGATACTATTTGGGTCGTGTGGAATATGCTTCTTCGGATTATAAAATGGTTATTGCAGATGACGTCCCAAGCACGAATAAAAATATTGTGATACGCGAATTGTCTATGTTTAAAAACTGTTATCTTTGCTTGACAATGGGCCAAACTAATGGATTTGCGCAATTACCATGTGTGTTAAAATTGATGATCAGTGTTCTGATAATAGTAAGTATGGGAGCAATACTACTTTTGATGCATTTGGCTCGTGATATATTAAATCCGTTCCGGGAACTTACTGATAATGTTGAACTAATCAGCAAAGGCGATCTTTCGATCCGTTTGCCAGAGAATAATCGATATTACGAGTTTTCGTTACTGCATAGACGTTTTAATTCCATGATGAATGAAATATGTGACTTAAAGATTCAGAATTATGAGAATGAAATCAAACTTAAATCGTTAGCATTACAATGTCGGCAGTTAGAGATCAATCCACACTTTTTTATTGGAGCGCTGAATAC
>CABRZK010000287.1 GCA_902475415.1 uncultured Eubacterium sp. | reverse complement strand
TAGTATCGTGTAAAAAATGGGCTTATTTATGGTATGTGCGGGAAATATTCCACTGATGGGATTATTGTCAGGATTCTTTATGATTTACTATACGAATGTGGTTGGTCTGGAACCGGCAGCACTGGCGACCCTGTTTTTAATATCCAAGGTGGTGGATGGAATCAGCGACCCGATTATGGGATATTTTCTGGACAAATTTCCGGTAACAAAAATGGGAAAATTTCGCCCTATGATTATTCTGGGAACAATCATCTGTGTTATAAATTATATTTTACTGTGGTTTGGCGCAGTCTGGATTCCGGTCGGAAAATATGTGATTGTGTATGTGACGTATCTGCTGCTGGGCTGGACGTTTGATATTATGGATATCTCCAAGAACAGTTTGCTCCCGGTCATGAGCGCGGATGACAAGGAGAGAAACAGTTTGTCACTTTTCAACGCGTTGGGAACAATGATAGGTAGCGCGGTACTGGCTGTGGCAGCACCGATTCTTGTGGCGGAAGGAACGTTACAGAACTATTACGTGTTAATTTTCGGTTCCATGGCCATGGTGTTGGTTTTATCTATTGCAGGGGCTCTTTGTGTAAAGGAAAGAGTAGCTTTTGAAGGAAAAAAAGAAGAAAGTTATACATTCAGGGAATTGTTACAGTTTTTGCGGTATAAACCTGTCTGGGCACTGTTTTTAGTGGCACTGGTAGTCGGGGTGGGCAGTAATATAGCAGGAGGAGCCGGCGCTTATTTTTACACATATATATTGGGTGATATGACGCTTATGTCAGGGGTGTCACTTGTTTCAATGATAACTGCTCTGGTGGGAATTTTCCTTGGACCAATTCTGGCAAACCGGTTTGGAAAGAAACAGATTTTTGTAATGGCAATCGTCGTATCCATCCTGTTTTCCGCACTGCGTTTGATTGATGTGAGATCTATGCTTTTGATCTATATTAGTACAGTGGCAGGAGGTGTGGCAGGCGGATGTATAGCACCGCTGACAACCAGTATACAGGCAGATAATACTACTTACGTGCAGTATAAAACCGGAAAACGTGCAGAAGCGGCGATCGCATCGCTTACATCTTTTATTACAAAAGTGGCGCAGGGACTCGGAGGAGCGATTCCGGGGTATGTATTGGCAGCTACAGGTTTTGTTACCGGCTCGGTTGCCCAGCCGGAGAGTATCAATACAGGAATTATCCTCTGCGTACTGATACTTCCGACTATCCTGACTGCCGCAGGGGCGATTCTTTTTGGTACACAGTATACGTTGGATAAAAAAGCAGTAGAGGAAATGCACACGGCAATCGCAGCGCGCAGCAATAAGTAACATATTGAAGGAGAATGCGATGGAACTGTCAAGATTAAAAGTAAACAACCACAGCGACGGATAACACCGGTGATACCGCCACCGCCACATCCTCCTTTGAAACAGGTTTTATGAAAAGGGAGTGGAGTGCGCAGTGTTGTTTGAAACGAGAATTGAGTATGAAGACGGCACATTTGAGACAGTTCTCTCTGACGATAAGTTGAAAGTTGCCGATGGTACAGTATGGTGAACCTGTGCGGCCGGTGAAAGAAGTGGAGGCGGTCGGTATGGAGGTAAGCCCAAAGGGAGAGACCATTATCGATTTCGGTCAGAATCTGGCAGGTGTACTGCGGGTAAAGGTGGATTTGCCCGCAGGAACAAAGTTGATACTAGATCACTTTGAGACCAAGGATTCTCAGGGAAATTATTTTAATAATATAGCTGGTGCTGACATGACAGGTCATACACAGACGGATGTATATATATCTAACGGGAAACCCGCAGAGTACAGACCGCATTTTACATATCATGGTTTCCGCTATGTGAGAGTGATATGTGATGCTCCGGTAAAGCCGGAAGATTTTACGGCAGTGGCGCACGCAGGACAATTTTGGGCAAGAGATAAGGAGGAAAAGAACATATGAAAATTCTGGCAATGATAATGCTCGTGCTGCTCATTTTAGCAGTCGGCTTTGTGGGGTATGTTTATAAGAAAAATGCGATGTTTCTGCCGGCACTGTTTGGCATCGGCGGTTTTCCGAATATAAAAAAGAAAGATTATTATCAGGCAGACGGAACATTCCGGAAAGCGGAAAAAGATGATAAAATGGCATTTTTTATGCAGCATCCGGTGTTTGGCGGCTATAAGCATATGTTTTTTAATGTTGAGGATAACGTGTTAAAAGCGATTGCCCCGGCAAAATATGCAGATTTTCTAAAAGCGCAGGGCAGAAGTGATCAGATGGAAAATGCACTGGAGGCTTTTAATTACCTGACCCGGCTTGTGGAAAGTGGAGAGGCGCAGTTGATTTCCGATATTAACTCGAAAGAAATGATAGAACAGAATCCATATCAGTCTCATTTGACCGGAATGTTTTACAAAGGAAAGCAAGGAAAACCGTTGGCGGTGGTCGTTCCCGGAGGTGGATTTATCAGTAATGTGACGGACTGCGAGGGATATCCCGTGGCAATGAAATTACACAAGTTGGGGTACTCCGTATTGGTAATCAGTTACCCGATTGGCAAACAGCTGGGAGAAACGGAACATGAAAAACAGGGGCAGGCAGCGGTCAGGGAGCTGGTGCAGGTAATCCGTTATCTGAAGGAGCATGAGCAGGAACTGTCTGTGGATATGGATGACTATGCGATATTCGGTTTCTCGGCAGGCGGCATGATGACTACGGCATATTCCTTCGCAAATTACGAGGACTGCTGTCACAAAGTAAAACTGCCGAGACCGAAAGTGATTTTCCCGATGTATGGTCTGGACTGGAATGTGAAAGCGCTTGAGCAGGATAAGGGACTGGCGGTATTTTCCATCGCAGGGCGCGAGGATGAATACGGATTCGGAAATGTAGAGAAGAGACTTCCGCAATTGAAATCCGTGTTGGGTGAGGACAATGTGTCTGTACGGATTTACGATAATCTCGGACATGGATTTGGTATTGGTTCCAATACCATAGTACCTCATTGGTTTGAAGAGGCAGTGGAATTCTGGGAGGCACATCGGAAATAATTTTTTCAAGAACAGGAAGAGTGAATTTTGAGAGGTCAAGTGTTTTATAAAATTATAAAACATCTGACCTTTTTTAAAGATGTTGGGGTCAAAAGCCCCCAACTATGATGCCTACGGATTGTTCCGTGCTTTG
>CABRZK010000286.1 GCA_902475415.1 uncultured Eubacterium sp. | reverse complement strand
ACCGATTTTAGCAAGTTCAGAATTTGCATTTTTTGCTTCCGTTTCAAGTCTTTTCAGTTCGTTTTCCGTATCGACAATTTCACGCTGCAATGCATCATACTGCTGTTGTGTGATGTCGCCATTTGCAAGAGCAGTATTTGCCTGTTCTGCGGCAGTTTTCAGCGTTGCAAGTTTATCTTTTGTAGCAGAAATACTGTCAGCGAGAAGTTTCTGTTTCTGTGAAAGCAGTTCTGTATTCTTTGGGTCAAGCTTCAGGAGTTTTTCTACGTCTTTTAGCTGTGACTGGGTGTTTTTAATGTTCTTGTTTACACCCTCTAATGCTTTGGACAGCTTAGTCGTATCACCACCAATTTCAACGGTGATGCCCTTGATTCTGTTTGCCACTGTGGTTCACCTCACTTTTTTAAAAAATGTAATACAAACGCTTGCAATTTGCATAAAATAGTGGTATAATATAAGCAGAGATCATACAGAAAGGAGTGGCTGTTATGGCACAAGCAACAATCTCTGCACGCATTGACGAAAAGGATAAACAGGCATTTGATAATTTCTGTTCTGATGTTGGATTGAATACATCTGCCGCCATTAACCTTTTTATAAAGGCTGTTCTGCGTGAAAGACGTATTCCATTTGAGATTTCTCAGTCAAGCGACCCTTTTTATAGCGAATCCAATCAAAAACATTTGATGAAAGCAATTCAGGAGTTGCGTGACGGCAAAGGAACTGTTCATGATTTGATTGAGGTGGACGATGAGTGAAAAAATATGGTCTGATGACGCCTGGGACGATTACCTCTACTGGCAGACACAGGATAAAAAGACTTTAAAACGAATCAACCAACTCATCAAAGATATTGAACGAAATGGTTGCCTTGAAGGTATTGGTCAACCGGAAGCATTGAAGAACAACTTGCACGGTGAGTACAGCAGAAGAATCAACGAGAAAGACCGCCTTGTTTATCACGTTGAAAATGATAGAATTTATATTGTCAGCTGTCGCGGACATTATGATGACAAATAATTAAAACGCATCAAAATCGCTTTGAGAAGCAATCTCACTCCATCCTGAATACGCATCATTTTCACGTTCCGTGAACATATCATTTATTAAACCAATAGTCAGCAAATCCAGCTCGGTCATAGAAAGACCGAGCTGTTTGCATCTCAGGAGAAAAAGCGGAGTTGTCATCGGGCGGTCAGTCTGGCGATGTTTTTTTTAGACTCTACCTGCGTTGCTGTGTTCAGTCCCCACAATTCGATAAGCTGAGGAAGAATTTCATAAATGCTGAATGTGTTGAACTGTTCCAGGAAATCATCAGGGTTATCAGGAACATTGGAATCAGCGTGTTTTGCCATGATGTAGGCTATATTTTCAAAAACTTCAAGACTTTCAATACCGATTTCGCTTTTGTTTTCGTCACCTTCAGTGACTTCAGTTTTCAGTGCTGCAAAGTCCTTGTAAATGTCACGTCTGAATTTCAGACGATACAAACGTGGCACAGCAGCACTTGCCTTAAAAGGTACTTCAATTCCGTCAATTGTAATATTTTTTTGAATAGCCATTGATTTTCACTCCTTACGCATTACTTGATTTTTGTTTTGAAGCCGTACCTGTATCAGGATTATACGGCATCTTGAACCAGTTGTTGTATACCGTATCCGTGGTACTTTCAGTAGTTTTCGACTTCACAAGACCTGTCGGCAAAGGAGTAGCTTTCAGCGACAGCTTTTCAGTCTTGACTTCTGTGCTTTCTTCGGTAGTTGCAGATTCTGTCGCAGGACGTGATGCACTGCAACAATACATCACATGACGGATATGGTGCTTATCGCCTAAGAACTCAAACATCAATGCAAACTGTGCAAGTTCTGTATCATTCTTTTCCACCAGAACGCCGTTGTTATCAAGGATTTCTCCTAAGATTTCAGTTGCAAATTCGGTTGTGATAAGGGCAATTTCAAGATCGCCTGTATAGCCTGCATTGTTGTTGATGACGTAATAAACACCGTTGTCCGCATAGAAATTCTCCGCTTCGCCGTTGGCATCAATAGAAAGCGATACAGCACCGGGGAGATGCTTTGACGGACCATATGCAGGGACAGTTTTGTTACCGTCAGGGTCTTCACCCCATTCATTGATTTTCGCCCAATAGACGTTCTGCAAACCGAATTTAACCTTGTTCTTCTTGTTCGCCATTGGTTATACCTCCATTTCATAAAGCACTTCATAGAGCCTTTCCGACTCTATCCATACTTCTGATTTTGTGTAATAGATTTTATGACGTTTCAGAACCTGTTCAACTTGCTTTTCAAGTTCAGGATTCTTAACATCTGTATAAAGTTCAATATCCAGCATCTTAAAGCTGAAATACATGGAATTATCCGCAGAAAATGTATTTTCTCCAGGTGAAAGAAAAATAAGAAAAGGCGGTGCAGGACTTTCACCCTCGGCGAAATGGTGGTAGGCGAAAGGCAGTCCCATCTCCTCCATCATTTCCGCGATTTGTTCGTAGGTCATGACAACGCCCCCTCGATTAAATTCTCCAGCAACTGCACACCGTTTTCTTCCGCAGGAGCAATATGCGGTTTGCCGGAAACACGTCCACCTCCACGCTTGGCGTGCCCCTTTTCCAAAAGGTGTGCCAGCTGGTAACGATTTTTACTGTGTACAGTCATCTCCAAAGAATGGCTGTTTTCGCCAGTCTTTTTCGTCGCCCAACTTTTTGCATATTTTCCAGTGTCCCTCGGAGCATTGGCGGAGATTTCGTTTTTCACTTGTGTGGCAGATTTCCGGACAGCCTTTTTCATGGCGGTATCTGCAAGGTCTGCATACTCCTGCAAGCCCTGCATGATTTCCTCTGCAAGATTGTCAATACTGGTCATTTTGTCCTGCCTTTCTGGCTTCTGCAGTAAGTTTCAGATAGTCCTTGTGCAGATAATCCGGTGTAACACTGGTGATGTTGTATGTGACATCCCGAAACAAGATTCGGTTGCCTGTTACAGACGGCATCCAGTGCTGGCTTTGCCGAATGAGAAATTCCAGCGTTTGTGTTTCTTTGGTCACACCAGTATCTGTATGCTCCGCAGAAGATTTCAAAGTCACTTTTGCCCAGCAGGAAAAAGCTTCGTCCCATACAGCGGTATGATTGCCGATTTCATCGGTAACGACACGATTCTCCAGAAAGGTGATTCGC
>CABRZK010000285.1 GCA_902475415.1 uncultured Eubacterium sp. | reverse complement strand
AGGCGATTTAAAATGGCGAGATGCGTTGCTGGTCACAGGTACTGTGAACAGTAACATCCTGTCTTTTGAATCTTATTCAGCAATTGCATTCCCGGTGTACAACTGATAATATTTTCCCTTTTCTGAAATCAGTTGGTCATGGGTACCTCTTTCAATAATGCGTCCCTGTTCCAGAACCATGATACAGTCGGAATTCCGAACCGTAGACAGACGGTGTGCGATCACAAACGTAGTACGTCCATGCATCAGTCTGTCCATGCTTTCCTGAATAATACGTTCAGTACGCGTATCAATAGAGCTTGTAGCTTCATCCAGGATCAGTACCGGCGGATCTGCAACTGCTGCTCTGGCAATTGCAAGAAGCTGTCTCTGTCCCTGGCTTAAGTTTGCCCCATCCCCGGTGATGACCGTATCATATCCTTCCGGAAGTCTGCGGATAAATCCATCTGCATTTGCCAATTCTGCTGCTGCAAAGATTTCTTCATCTGTTGCATCCAGTTTTCCAAAACGAATATTGTCTTTTACCGTTCCTGTGAACAGATGTGTATCCTGCAGTACAATTCCAAGGGAACGTCGCAGATCCGCTTTCCGAATCTTGTTTATATTAATTCCATCGTAGCGGATTTTTCCATCCTGAATATCATAAAACCGGTTAATCAGATTTGTAATGGTTGTTTTTCCTGCTCCTGTCGAACCTACAAAGGCAATTTTCTGTCCTGGCTCTGCATACAATTTCACATCATGAAGCACGATCTTATCATTATTGTACCCGAAATCCACACCATCAAATACTACATTTCCCTTAAGCTCAATATAATCTACCGAACCATCTGCCTGATGTGTATGCTTCCATGCCCAGCATCGGGTATGTTCCTTACATTCTATAAGTTTTCCATTTTCTTTTTTCACATTGACCAGAGTCACATACCCGTCATCTACTTCCACTTTCTCATCCAGAAGGGTAAAGATACGCTCTGCTCCTGCAAGTGCCATTACAATAGCATTCATCTGCTGGCTGACCTGGTTGATCGGCATACTAAAGCTTTTATTGAATGTCAGAAAGCTTGCCAGTGCACCCAGTGTAAATCCTCCCACACCATTCAGCGCAAGGGCACCTCCGACAATCGCACAGACTACATAACTGATATTTCCGATCTGCGCATTCAAAGGTCCGAGATAGTTTGCATAGGTATTCGCACGGTCTGCGCTTACAAAAAGTGCCTCATTCAGCTCTTTAAATTCTGCCTTACTTTCTTTCTCATGGCAGAAGACCTTGACAACCTTCTGTCCATTCATCATTTCTTCAATATAACCATTGACTTTTCCAAGATTTTTCTGCTGTTCCAGGAAATATTTCCCGCTCTGTCCGGCGGCTTTCTTGGTACCAAATATCATAATTGCAACCATGATCATCGTCACAACCGTAAGTGGAATATTTAAGATCAACATACTGACAAATACACTGATGATCGTAAATCCGCTGTTGATGATCTGCGGAATACTCTGGCTGACCATCTGCCGCAGGGTATCGATATCGTTCGTGTAAATTGACATGATATCACCATGTGCATGGGTATCAAAATATTTGATCGGCAGCTTTTCCATATGTTCAAACAGCTCATTACGCATATTCATCATCATTCCCTGTGTCACATTGATCATGATACGGTTATATGCGTAAGTCGCAACGATTCCGATTCCGTAAAATACCGCAACCCTTTCAATTGCATGTGCAAGCGGTGAAAAGTTCGGTGTACCGTCAGACAGCAGGAACGGTGTAATATATTTGTCGATCAGATCTCTTGTAAACATCGTTCCCTGCACATTTGCGATAACTCCTACAAATATAAGGATAAATACTGCAATACAATGAATTTTATAATCACGGAAAATGTAGTTTATCAGACGCATCAAAAGTTTCCCCGGATATTTCACTTTATTCTGTGGTCTTCCCATCGGTCTTGGCATTATGCTTCACCTCCGTTTTCATCAAAATCTCCTCCGCCCTGAGTCTGCGATTCGTATACTTCGCGGTAAATTTCATCGGTCTTCAGCAATTCTTCGTGTGTACCAAATCCATGAACCTGCCCTTCATCCATAACGATGATACGGTCTGCATCCTGCACACTGGATACACGCTGTGCAATGATCAGCTTTGTTGTATCCGGGATTTCTTCACGGAATGCACGGCGGATCTTCGCATCTGTAGCAGTATCTACCGCACTGGTACTGTCATCCAGGATCAGGATCTTCGGTTTCTTAAGCAGTGCTCTTGCAATACACAGTCTCTGCTTCTGACCACCGGATACGTTGTTTCCTCCCTGTTCAATGTGGGTATTATATTTATCCGGGAAACGCTCAATGAATTCATCTGCACATGCAAGCCGACATGCTTCCATACATTCTTCGTCGGTCGCCTCTTTGTTTCCCCAGCGCAGGTTATCCAGAATACTTCCGGTAAACAGTACATTTTTCTGCAATACAACAGATACCTGGTTTCTCAGTACTTCCAGATCATAATCCTTGACATTCTTTCCGCCAACCAGGATTTCTCCGCCTGTCACGTCATACAGACGACTGATCAGATTCACCAGACTCGTCTTCGCACTTCCGGTTCCTCCAATGATGCCAATCGTCTCACCGGAATGGATGTCCAGATTGATATTCTTCAGGACTTTCTCTGCACTGCCTTTTTTGTAAGCAAAATCTACATTCTTAAATGAAATACTTCCATCTGCCACTTCATAAAGCGGATGTTCCGGATTATGGATATCGCTGGTTTCATCCAGTACTTCTGCTATACGCCGCATACTTGCCATACTCATGGAAATCATGACAAATACCATAGACAGCATCATCAGACTCATCAGAATGTTCATACAGTATGCAAGAAGACTCATCAACTCTCCTGTTGTCAACGATTTCACTACGATCATCTTTGCACCAAACCAGCTGATCAGGATGATGCAGGTATAAACAGTGAACATCATGATCGGTGAGTTCCATATAACATTTTTCTCTGCTCTTACAAAAATATCGTAAATATTCTTACTTGCATACTGAAATTTACTTGTTTCCTGTTCTTCTCTTACATATGCTTTTACTACACGGATCGCAGATACATTTTCCTGAACAGATGCATTTAAAGCATCATATTTTGGAAATGCCTGCTGGAAATAAGCCGTTGCATGACGAATGATAAAGAAGAGGAT
>CABRZK010000284.1 GCA_902475415.1 uncultured Eubacterium sp. | reverse complement strand
GTGAATGCGATTGCAAAGCAGAAAGGTTTAAAACCGGAGCAGGTATTTGTCGGTGTTGGTTCTGATGATGTCCTTGCCATGTGTTTTATGACTTTTTTTAACAGTGAAAAACCGATTCTGTTTCCGGATATCACCTATTCTTTTTACGATGTCTGGGCAGAGGAATTCCGGATTCCGTACGAGACACAGCCACTCGATGATGACTTCAATATCCGAAAAGAAGATTATTATAAAGAAAACGGTGGCGTGATCTTCCCGAATCCGAACGCACCGACCGGTGTGGAAGCTTCCCAGGAGATGATCGAAGACATTCTGCAGCACAATCAGGATGTGATCGTGATCATCGATGAGGCTTATGTGGACTTCGGTGCAGAAACAGCCTTGCCATTACTGGAAAAATATGATAACTTGATTGTAGTTCAGACATTTTCCAAATCACGTTCTCTGGCAGGCATGCGTATCGGTTATGCCATGGCATCCGAAGAACTCATCAAATATCTGAATGATGTAAAATATTCCTTCAATTCCTATACCATGGATCAGACCGCACTGGATCTCGGTGTGGCATCGGTGGAAGATCAGGCATATTTTGAGGAGACCTTACATAAAATCATTCAGACAAGAGAACGTACAAAACAGCGTCTGACAGAGCTTGGCTTTACATTCCGGGATTCCAAAAGTAACTTTATTTTTGCTTCCCACAAGAGCTGTCCGGCAGAGGAACTGTTTGAAATGTTAAAACAAAAAGACATCTATGTCCGCTATTTTAAAAAGCCGAGAATTGACAATTATCTGCGTATTACCATTGGAACGGATGCAGAGATGGACGAATTCCTGACCGTGGTAGAGCAGTATCTGAAGGATACAGGCAGATTATAAATTGTCTGTAACACAGAGTTTTAAAATTATATTATAGAAACCGGGCTTAACATAGAGAAATTAAGAAAAAAATCATATATCTTTGTATAAAAATAGTGTAAAATGACATGGACATAAGATTTAAAAGCGATTTTAGGAGGATTTTTATGGAGAGCCTGGTAACCTGGTTTACAAGTACTTTAGGTACACATATTTCAAGAGAAGCGGTTGTGTTTATTATCTCACTGTTTCCGATTCTGGAGCTGAGAGGTGGAATTCTGGCCTCATCCTTACTGGATGTCACGATGTGGAAAGGAATTCTGATCAGTGCAGTGGGAAATATCATTCCGATTCCGTTTATTTTATTTTTTATCAAAAAAATATTTGCGGCAATGAAGAAGACAAAGCTGTTCCGTCCACTGGTAGAGAAGATGGAAAAGAAAGCCATGAATAAAAGAGACCAGATTGAAAAATATGAATTCTGGGGACTGGTTTTATTCGTTGGCATTCCGCTTCCGGGAACCGGCGCATGGACCGGAGCACTGGTTGCGTCACTGATCGATATGGATATCAAGAAAGCCTTCAAAGCGATTCTGCTTGGAATCTGTCTGGCTGCTATCATTATGACACTGCTGTCTTATGGTGTACTTGGACATATCATCCGATAATAAATGAATCATTTATATCTCGTTTTTCGTTTGATGACCGGAAAATGAGATATTGTAATCTGCCTGTCAACAGACAGGCATTTTTAACAATAAGAGGGGGACTTTACAATGGAATCAATGGAATCCAGAATGGTGAAACTGTATGCGAGAAACAACAATCATGTAGCGTTACATGCAATTCCGGGGCACTTTGCTACCAGCCATTCACATATCAATTTTTATATTGATATGACGAGTCTGAAAACCCGTGCCAATGAGGCGCAGGAAGTAGCAAAAAGCCTTGCGGGAGATTATGTGAATTCTACTGTGGTAGACACGATTGTCTGCATGGATGGTACGGAGGTGGTAGGTGCTTATCTGGCACAGGAGTTTGAAAAACGTGGATTTCGCAATACAAACCTGCATGACACAATTTATGTGGTTACGCCGGAATACAATGCAAATAACCAGTTGATTTTCCGCGACAATACCATCCCGGCAATCAAAGGCAAAAATGTCATTCTGCTTTTATCAACCACAACAACCGGACTGACGGTACGACGCAGTCTGGAGTGTGTGCAGTATTACGGTGGAACTGTCCGTGGTATTTCCTCTATTTTCAGTACGGTAAAGAAAGTAAGTGGCATGGAAGTACATTCTGTATTTACCGAGGAAGATGTACCGGGATATCAGGCATTTGCCAGAGGGGAATGTCCGTACTGTAAAAGAGGATTTGCAATCGAAGCCATGGTAAATGGATTTGGATATTCGCAGTTGTAGTAAAAATGGGGACATAGCACTTGACAAGAAAAAAAATGTTGTTTATGATATTTTAAGACTCTGAAAATTTTATAGTTATAAAAGGTAATGACAAAGAGGAGTACGCAAAAGATGCGGTGACAGGGAAAGCGGTTCATGGACTGAAAGACCACTTGACAGGCAATTTGCAGAAGGTAGCTTTGGAACCGGATATTTGAAGCCAGATTAACAATTGTGTTTTGGTGTGTAGGAAATCCCGGGTGATTCCCGTTAACAAATCACAGAGATTTTCATCTATGATAATATAACTGGAAGACACTGAAAATACAGAAGATTCCAAAGTGGATGAGATAAAATGAAGGTGGTACCGCGTAGATTCGCCCTTCACATGTTTGACGCATGTGAGGGGCTTTTTTTGATGAAAGGAGACAAGATGAAAGAATTAGCAAAGACCTATGATCCAAAAGGGATCGAAGACCGTCTGTACCAGAAATGGGAAGACAATAAATATTTTCATGCAGAAGTAGACAGAAGTAAGAAACCATTTACCATTGTAATGCCGCCGCCAAATATCACAGGACAGCTGCATATGGGACATGCACTGGACAACACCATGCAGGATATTCTGATCCGTTACAAGAGAATGCAGGGGTATTCCGCATTATGGCAGCCGGGTACCGACCACGCAGCTATTGCTACTGAGGTAAAGGTTATCAACAGCCTGAAAGAAAAAGGAATCAACAAAGCAGATTTAACCCGTGACGAGTTCCTGAAATATGCCTGGGACTGGAAAGAAGAGTACGGCGGACGTATCGTAAAACAGTTAAAGAAGATGGGATCTTCTGCTGACTGGGACAGAGAGCGTTTTACCATGGACGAGGGATGTTCTGAGGCAGTCAAAGAAGTATTTATCCGTCTGTTTGACAAAGGATATATTTACAAAGGATCCCGTATCATCAACTGGTGTCCGGTTT
>CABRZK010000283.1 GCA_902475415.1 uncultured Eubacterium sp. | reverse complement strand
TCCGCGATATCCGATTTTTTTATATTACAATAATACATTCACCTGCCCCCTTTCTCACAAACTGCCAGTACAACGATGTTTCAGGCATTCTCTAACGAAACTGATTTACCTCTGGCTGGTATTCATATTTGATCAGTGCCAGCTGATCCTTAATTTCCTGCTCTGCCACACCATAAGCTTTCGCCAGTTCAGTCAGCGAAGAATAATGATCTCTCAACTCTGTATTTACAACGCTTAACAGCATCACCGGATCTTTTGGTAACACCATTGTCATACCTCCCATTTTTCATAATGTACGATCGGCATTCTTGTTGCGAGATATGTGTCATGCAACGCATGACATATTCTTATGTACATCTCTGCATGCAAGTCTGCGCTTCTGTCATTTTTATGGATTTATCATACCATTCCCCACAAGCATCGTCAACCAATCTCACCGCTCCCGCACTTTTTATCAGCAGGCTACAAATTATTGACAATGAGTACCACTCCGGAAATGATCAGCAGAATAATTACAATTTTTTTAATCAGCTTTTCGTTCAGAACGTTTCCACTCTTCATGCCCAGGAAAACGCCTGCCAGCATAAACGGAATCAAAATGACAACCTGTTTTAAGATCGCAACGGTTATAATTCCGGTCACGGCATACAAGATAATCCGGATCGTATTTTCCACAAAAAACACCACACAGATATTGGCTTTAAATTCCTGACTTGTCTCCGTCACGCGGCTTACATAGGCCGCAAGCAACGCCCCGACACCATACAGTCCACACAGCAGTCCGGAAACCAGACCGATCACGCCCAATACAAGTTTCGATCCGCCACTCTTTTTTCCCGGTTTTAACTCTCTGCACAGCATTTCGATTCCGATCACGATGACTGCGATTCCAAAAATAATCTTCAAAATTCCGGCATCTGTATGCTTTAACAGAAAAATCCCTGGGATACTTCCCGCTACCACCAGTATGGTCAGCGGAAACCAGATTTTCCAGTTTAAGGATTTCCGTTCCTTCCACACCAGAATCAGGTTACTTGGATAGCCCAGTACCACTTCCAAAGGTGAAATATTTATGTTGTTGACTGTAAATCCCAGAATCCCATTAAAAATTAATGTATTCGCAAATCCACACAATCCCTTGATAAAAAATGCAACCAGCGTTGCAATGATAAACCAGACCATAGTGTACCTCCTGTCAGCCTCACTGAGCCATGCAGATACACCAGTGAAAAGATGTATCTAAGCTTTTAGTTCACAATATCACCAACAGTCGAATTTGTCTATTTATTTTCTTTAAAAGTATATTTACAGCCCGTTTTTAGTTATTTTTGCATGTTTTTATTAACCCAATCACTTTTACACTTATAAAAAAAGATCATTGTGCAGCTAATAAATCAGCCTGCACAATAATCTTTTTTCAAATCATACTATCTTTTCAGAAATACAAAGATATTGGTCAAAACAGAAAAAATCGTGTTTTGGTTTTTCAAGAACATTTGCATTTTACAGATGAAGGACTCTCTCCTTGATCTCCTGGGTTCTGCCCTGATTCCAGAACTGTGTTCCGATGTAGCCGCAGGTACGACGTGCCACATTCATCTTATCCTGATCATGATTTCCACAGTTCGGGCACTCCCAGATCAGTTTTCCGTCTTCTTCTACAATCTGGATTTCTCCTGTATATCCACATACCTGACAGAAATCACTCTTTGTATTCAGCTCTGCATACATGATGTTGTCATAGATGTACTGCATTACGGAAAGTACGGCATCCAGATTCTGCTGCATATTCGGTACTTCCACGTAGCTGATAGCTCCACCCGGAGACAGTTTCTGGAACTGTGCTTCGAATTTCAGCTTTTCGAATGCATCGATCTGCTCTGTTACATGTACATGGTAGCTGTTTGTAATGTAGTTTTTGTCTGTCACACCCGGAATCAGACCAAAACGTTTCTGCAGGCATTTTGCAAATTTGTATGTGGTTGACTCAAGCGGTGTGCCGTAAAGACTGAAATCTACATTGTGATCCTTTTTCCACTCGTTGCAGACATCGTTCATATGCTGCATTACCTCCAGTGCAAATGGTGTTGCACTTGGATCTGTATGAGATTTTCCTGTCATATAGCGGACACATTCACACAAACCTGCATAGCCAAGGGAAATGGTGGAATATCCGTTATGAAGCAGTTTATCGATAGTCTCGCCTTTTTTCAGTCTTGCTAAGGCGCCATGCTGCCACAGAATCGGGGCTACGTCAGAAGGTGTTCCCTCCAGACGCTCATGACGGCAAAGCAGTGCACGATGGCAAAGCTCCAGACGCTCATCAAAGATCTTCCAGAATTTATTCATGTCTTTGCCGGAAGAGCATGCTACATCTACCAGGTTGATGGTTACAACACCCTGATTGAAACGACCATAATATTTCGGCTCGTTTGTCTCAGGATCCACATATGGTGTCAGGAAAGAACGGCATCCCATACACGGATAGCAGTGTCCCTCACCATTTTTGTCTACTTTATTCTGGAACATGATTTTTTCAGAAATATAATCCGGTACCATTCTCTTTGCAGTACACTCTGCAGCCAGTTTTGTCAGATACCAGTATTTGCTGTCCTCATGGATATTGTCTTCTTCCAGTACATAGATCAGCTTCGGGAATGCCGGTGTGATATAGACACCCTTTTCATTTTTGATTCCCTGAATACGCTGTTTTAATACTTCCTCGATCACCATAGCCAGATCATCTCTGGTGCGTCCTTCCGGAACTTCATCCAGATACATGAAAATTGTGATAAATGGAGCCTGACCATTTGTGGTCATCAGCGTGATTACCTGATACTGAATCATCTGAACGCCCTGTTTTACTTCTTTCTGTACACGCAGTTCCGCTACTTTATTGATGGTCTCCTCATCTGCCTGAATGCCACTCTTTTCGAACTCGTAAGCTACTTCTTTTCTGTATTTTTCACGGCTTACCTGAACAAATGGCACTAGATGGGACAGTGAAATGCTCTGTCCGCCATACTGGGAACTTGCGATCTGTGCAACAGCCTGTGTAGCTACGTTACATGCAGTGGAAAAACTGTGTGGTTTCTCAATCATGGTCTCACTGATGACAGTTCCGTTTTCCAGCATATCTCCCAGGTTTACCAGACAGCAGTTGTGCATATGCTGTGCAAAGTAATCCGAGTCATGGAAATGGATCAGACCTTTTTCGTGTGCATCTACGATATCTTCCGGTAACAGGAATCG
>CABRZK010000282.1 GCA_902475415.1 uncultured Eubacterium sp. | reverse complement strand
CAGGTTTCGCTGGAATGAGATATTCTATTTCCAATACAGCGGAGTATGGTGATTACATCACAGGACCGAAGATCGTTACAGAAGATACAAAGAAAGCAATGAAGAAAATCCTTTCCGATATTCAGGATGGCACATTTGCAAAAGAGTTCTTACTTGATATGTCTCCAGCAGGACGTCAGGTTCATTTCAAAGCTATGCGTAAATTAGCAGCAGAGCATCAGTCTGAGGCTGTTGGTGCTGAGATCCGTAAACTTTACAGCTGGAATGGCGAAGACAAACTGATCAACAACTAATCAGAATATAAAGACGGGGGTTGCATTCATGCAACCTCCTTTTTTTCTTGTATTCTGAAAATGTGTATGATAAAATATTGTTTAATGAGTTAAATTACTACAGTGACGTGATAAAATCTGTTTGCTGTGTATAAGGAGGAAAATACAATGGGAATGACTATGACACAGAAAATTCTTGCTGCCCATGCAGGACTTGATTCTGTAACAGCCGGTCAGTTGATTGAAGCAAAGCTGGACGTTGTTATGGCAAATGATATCACAGGTCCGATGGCACTGCCGATTTTTAAGCAGATGGCAGACAAAGTATTTGATAAAGATAAAGTAGTACTGGTACCGGATCATTTTACACCGAATAAGGATATCAAATCCGCGATCAACTCCAGATCTATTCAGGATTTTGCCAAAGAGCAGGGACTGAAATGGTATCTTGTACAGGGAAAATGCGGCGTTGAGCATGCCATCCTGCCAGAGTATGGAATCGTAGTAGCCGGTGAATGTATCATTGGTGCAGATTCACATACCTGTACATACGGAGCACTTGGCGCTTTCTCCACCGGTGTAGGTACCACAGATATCGCAACAGGTATGGCAACCGGAGAACTCTGGTTCAAAGTTCCGTCCGCCATCAAGTTTGTGCTGACCGGAAAACCGGGACCGTATGTCAGCGGAAAAGACATTATCATCCATATCATCGGAAAAATCGGTGTCGATGGAGCATTATATAAATCCATGGAGTTTGTTGGTGACGGTATCGCAAATCTGACCATGGATGATCGTTTTACAATGGCAAACATGGCAATTGAAGCAGGTGCAAAAAACGGTATCTTTATCGTAGATGATCAGACAAGAGCTTACATGGATGCTCATTCTGACAAACAGTACACCGCTTATGAGCCGGATGAGGATGCAGAGTACGATCAGGTTGTTGAGATTGACCTGTCTGAAGTTCGTCCGACCGTTGCATTCCCACATCTTCCGGGAAATGCGAAAACAATCGATGAAGTAGAAGCTATGGAGCCAATTAAAATCGATCAGGTTGTGATCGGATCCTGTACAAACGGACGTATCTCCGATATGAGAAAAGCAGCAGCAATCTTAAAAGGACATACGGTACATCCGGATGTGCGTGTTATGGTTGTTCCGGCCACACAGGAAGTATACAAAGAATGTATCAAAGAAGGTCTGGTTGATATCTTTATTGATGCAGGCTGTGCATTTAATACACCAAGCTGCGGACCATGTATGGGTGGTCATATGGGCGTTATGGCTCCGGGTGAGAAATGTGTATCTACCACAAACCGTAACTTCGTCGGAAGAATGGGTGATGTAGATTCTCTGATCTATCTGGCTTCTCCGGAAGTGGCAGCAGCAAGTGCGATTGCAGGTTATATCGCAAATCCTGAGAAAGTAGGTGACAAATAATGAAAGCAGCAAAAGGACATGTATTTAAATATGGTGACAACGTAGATACTGACGTAATCATTCCGGCAAGATATCTGAATTCATTTGACGCTCAGGAGCTTGCAAGCCATGCAATGGTTGATATCGATCCGACTTTTACACAGCGTGTACAACCGGGTGACATCATCGTGGCAAGAAAGAACTTTGGTTGTGGTTCCTCTAGAGAGCATGCACCGTTATGTTTAAAGACCGCAGGTGTCAGCTGCATTATTGCAGAGACATTTGCACGTATTTTCTACCGGAACTCCATCAATATCGGACTTCCAATCATCGAGTGCCCGGAAGCATCCCGTGAGATCGAAGAAGGCGATGAGGTAGAAATCGATTTTGACAGCGGTAAAATCTATGACCGTACCAAAGGTACCGAGTACCAGGGACAGGCTTTCCCGCCGTTTATGCAGAAAATCATTGACAGCGAAGGTCTGGTAAATTATATTAACAACAAAAAACAGAAATAATTTATTCGAAGAGTAAAAAAGTGACAGCAGAGAGAAAGGAAGAAATTATGGCAATTTTATATGCAAATACCAGAGATGCATCAGAAAAAGTAACTGCCTCTCAGGCAATTTTAAACGGACTGGCAAAGCATGGCGGATTGTATGTACCGACAGAGATTCCGAAACTGGATATTCCGGTGGAAGAACTTGCAAAAATGACTTATCAGGAGACCGCTTATGCAGTTATGAGCAAGTTCCTGACAGATTTTACAGAGGAAGAATTAAAAGGCTGCATCAACCGTGCATATGATTCCAAATTTGACACACCGGAGATTGCACCGTTAGTAGAAGCAGACGGCGCATATTATCTGGAACTGTTCCATGGAGCAACCATTGCATTCAAAGATATGGCATTATCCATTCTTCCGCATCTGCTGATCACAGCAGCACGAAAAAATGAAGTCAAAGAGGATATCGTCATTCTGACAGCAACTTCCGGAGATACCGGAAAAGCTGCACTTGCAGGTTTTGCAGACGTGGAAGGAACCAAGATCATTGTGTTCTATCCGAAGAATGGGGTCAGCCCGATTCAGGAGAAACAGATGGTTACCCAGAAAGGTGACAATACCTTTGTTGTTGGAATTCATGGAAACTTTGATCAGGCGCAGACCGGTGTAAAACAGATGTTTTCTGATCCTGAGATGAAAGAAGAACTGCTGCAGGCAGGCTACCGTTTTTCATCAGCAAACTCCATCAATATCGGACGTCTGGTGCCACAGATCGTTTATTATGTCTATGCCTATGCAAAACTGTATGCAAACGGCAAAATTGGTGCGGGTGAACCGATCAATGTGGTAGTTCCAACCGGAAACTTTGGTAATATTTTAGCTGCATTTTATGCAAAAAATATGGGACTTCCGATTGCCAAACTGATCTGCGCATCCAATGAGAACAAGGTGTTATATGATTTCTTCCGTACCGGTGAATATGATAAAAACCGTGAGTTTATCCTGACATCTTCTCCATCTATGGATATACTGATCTCCAGTAACCTGGAGCGTCTGATTTAC